>JBKBXN010000063.1:0-14606 GCA_046314055.1 Brevundimonas sp. | reverse complement strand
CATCTGGCCCATTGTAACGTTCATCTGCTTTTGTTGCTCCATCAGCATCGCAACTCTGGGATTTGACCTGTCCATCCATTGCCCGCCGGGGGGCATGGCATTGCTGATATCTTCTCCGCGCGCGGCGAAGGCGGCGATCCGGTCGGTGCGGTCGAAGCGGGGGCGGTCCAGGCCGTCGGCCAGGACATATTCCATCTTCATCTCCCACTCGGGCGTCAGCTGGGAGACATTGGCGCGGGCCAGGGCGACCCAGTCGGGGTCGTCGATCTGGATCGCCTTGATCGCCGTGCCGAAGGGGCAGGGGGCGACGGATTTCAGCGGGGGGGCGTTCGGCGGGGTCGGTTCGGCCGAGGTGGAGTCGCAGGCGGCCAAAGGAAGCGCGAGGCCTGAGGCGAGGACGGTGCGGCGGGACCAGGCCTTCTCCCCTTGCAGGAGAAGGTGGCAAGCGAAGCGAGACGGATGAGGGGTTGTCTTCGTCACTCGAGTTTTCCCGTTGGCGGCAGTGTGACCCCTTATCCGGCCCTTCGGGCCACCTTCTCCCGCAAGGGGAGAAGGAAAAGGATCAAACGGCCCGTTTCCGCAGGCCCAGCTCGTCGAAGGCGGCGGTTTCGCGCTTGGCGATGGCGAGCAGGGTGTTCAGGCGGGTGGTTTCGGCGACGTGTTCGAACTTCTTCAGTTCTTCGAAGGCGCCGGTCAGGGCGTCGCGGGCGCCGGCTTCCTCGGCGTCGACCACGGTCAAATCACCCTCGGCGGCGGCCTTGCGGGCTTTCCAGCCGTTCAGATAGGCGGCCAGCATCATGCCGGCGTCGGCGTCCATGCGGGCGCGCTCGCGTTCGATCTCGACCTCGGCGTCCAGCACGGCGAGACGCATCTCGGCGGTGGCGCGGCGGGCGGTGATCTCGGCCAGACGCTTTTGCAGCGTCTCGACCTCATAGTTGGAGATGCGGATCAGGGATTGGGCCCAAGCGGTCATTTCGTATTCACTCCCTGATCATGCCTTGGTTCAGGATTTGCTCCAGGCGGGTAAAGGAATCGGTAAGACGCGTGGCGTCGTCCTTGTCCTGGCTTAAAAAATCTTCCAGCGCGGGGTTCAGCGCGATGGCGCGGTCCACGATGGGGTCGGCCCCGGTGCGATAGGCGCCGATCTTGATCAGCTCTTCCATGTTCGCATAGGCCGACAGGGACTGGCGGGCGCGCTTGTTCAGTTCGCGCTCGGGCGGGGTCTGGCAGGCGGGCATGGTGCGGCTGACGGATTTCAACACGTCGATTGCGGGGAAACGGCCGCGCTCGGCGATCTTGCGGTCCATCACGATATGACCGTCCAGAATACCGCGCACGGCGTCGGCGATGGGCTCGTCATGGTCGCCGCCGTCCACCAGGACGGTGAACAGGGCGGTGATGGGCGCCGCCGTGGTGCCGTCGGGCCGCACCGGACCCGGCCCCGCACGCTCCAGCAGTTTGGGCAGTTCGGTGAAGACGGTGGGTGTGTAGCCCTTGGTCGTCGGAGGTTCGCCCGCCGCCAGGCCGATCTCGCGCTGGGCCATGGCGAAGCGGGTGACGCTGTCCATCAGGCACAGGACCTCCAGATCCTGGTCGCGCAGATATTCGGCGATGGCCATGGTCATATAGGCCGACTGGCGCCGCTTCAGGGCCGGCTCGTCCGAGGTGGCCACCACCACGACGGCGCGTTTCAGCCCCTCTTCGCCCAGGGTCTCTTCCACGAACTCGCGCACCTCGCGGCCCCGTTCGCCGATCAGGCCCACCACAACGGCGTCGCAGGTGGCCTGGCGGGCCAGCATGGACAGCAGCACCGACTTGCCCACGCCCGATCCGGCGAAGATGCCCAGGCGCTGGCCGCGGCAGGTGGTGGTGAAGACGTCCATGGCCCGCACGCCCAGGTCCAGCCGCTCGCCCACCCGGCCGCGCGAATGGGCCGGGGGCGGGGGGGCGCGCAGCGGATAGGGGGCCTGGCCCTGGGGCAGGGGGCCCTTGCCGTCGATGGGTTGGCCGAAGGCGTCGATGATCCGGCCCAGCCAGGCGGTGGTCGGGCGCACGCTGGCGGCCTGGTCGATGATGCGGATCTCGGCGCCGGGGGCGACGCCCTCGACCGGGCCGAACGGCATTAGCAGGGCCTTGGCGTCGCGGAACCCCACCACCTCCGCCGGCAGGGCCGTCAGCCCGCGCCGGCTGATCTCCGCTCGCGCCCCGACGGCCAGACGCGACAGGCCGCCGCGCGACTCGATCAGCAGGCCCGAGACGCCCGCGACCTTGCCGGTGACGACCAGCGGGTCGATCGCTTCGACGGCGGCGACGAGATTGTGCAAAACGGACCCCAGGAACAGGTGTTAACCAAATGGGGCATCATGGTTAACGGCGTGTTGACGCAGGCCAAAGACCGGGCCGGTTCACCGCGCCGGCGATGGAAATACGCCTAGTCCCGGATGGGGGTGTAGTGGCAGGTGAAGGGCGGGTCCTGCGTCAGCGCGGCGGGGGTCAGGTGGATGTACAGCCGTTCTGCGGCGGCGGCGTCGTCCAGGGCGAAGGCCTGTTCCGCCTCGAACATCTCGTCACGGTGGGGGGCGTCCCAACCCTTGGCCCGTTTGATCGCGCGGATCTTGGCGTCAGCCAAGGTGTCGGCGACGACGAAGACATTGCGGTGCTTCTCCGCAAAATCGATCCCGTCATAGCCGCCCAGATTGACGTAGTAGAGACGCGCGGTTCCCTGAAACGGCGTGGGGCGCAAGGTGGCCTCATAGCCGTCCGCGTGGCCGATTTCGGACCAGCAGTCGATGTGGAGCGTACCGGGCCTTCCCCACCACTGGCGCCGCAGAGCGTCGTAGGTTTCCTCGATGGAGGGGGCGACCACGAACCGCATGTCGTGGACCTCGATATTGGCGCCCGGATGCTCGCCGCCGATGTAGATCGCAAACAGTTTCATCAGGCCGCCTCTACCGTGATGGGGCCGAACACGCCAATTCCGGCCCCGATCACAATCTCACTTTCAGCCTCCATCCCAGCAACGATCCCGGCCAGCGTCGCCCCGACGATCTGGCCGATGTGGTGCGAACTGGTGACGCCCTGAACAAAGGGGTGACGGCCCATGATGAAGGGCAGGCTCAGACAGAACAGGCGGTCGACAGACCCCGACTCCGCGACGGGATGGAAATGCGCGTCGATGCGGATCCCTCGCGTCGCGGGCGCGCCCTCGTCCTCGACCTGGTCCTGAACCACGCCCTGTTCGAGCAAGGTCAGGAAGGGGAACTGCAGGCCGGACAGGGCCCTTTGGCCGGTGGCCTCGATGAAGGCCGGGAAAACTCGTCGCTCGCCGTCGCCCTGAGTCAGCACGGCGGCGCCTTCGGGCGGGCGGGTGTCGATGTGGTGATCGTCGCCCAGGGCCAGGACGTCCAGCCGGCCGGCGCGGTGGAGCGCCAGCATGCGCTCGATCGATTCATGGGGAACCGAACTGTAGTTGTCGACGAAGACCGGTTTCAGGTGGCTGTTGAACCGCGCGAAGGCGACACCGGTCAGATGCGGCGCGATGGCGGCCATCACCTCGTGCATGCGCAGAATGGCGTCGCGCCAGGCCACGGTGATGCGGTTCGCATGGTTGAACCGCGCCTCCTCCAGGTTCGCCTCAGCCCATTGGAAGGGGGCGACGGCGGTTCGGCGTTGGAAATAGCGTTCGGCGAAGGTTTCGAGATCCGCGTCCTCAAGGCCAATGTCAGTGGCGTATGCCGGATCGGCGAGCATCAGTTCGCGCTTAAACAGATCGAAGGCCCGATCCAGCAAGTCGTCATCGGCGTGGGCCGTCAGGTCGGCCATCGCCTCGGGCGTGAGGATCGCCAGCGGCGCATGCGGCAGGGGGAAGAAGAAGTCGGCTTCGGGCAGCAGTCCCTTGCGGGACATCATGGTGACGCGGAAACCCTCTGCGTCGGCCTTGGGTGCATAGACGAGGCGGTCGTCGCGACGTTCGAACCGACCGTGGGCGGCGGCGAGTGCGATGGCGGCGTCGATGGCGGTCAGGGACGAGCCGCGGATGCCGACCGATACCGGACCGATCTGCGACAGGCCGACGGCGGGCCAGGGACTGGTGAAATAGCCCGGTCGCAACTGCTGGCGGCTTGGCCACTGGTGACCTGTAGCGAGGACGGCGTAGTCGAATACACGATCCTGAGCGGGCGACTGAGGCGCAGCGATCGTGAGGCGGATCCCGGCCTCCAGGATCGCCGCGTCGATGACGCGGGCGCCTGTCATGATCTCGACCTCGGCGCCCCGCGTCCGCAGTCCTTCGGTCAGAACGGCGAACTGGTCGCGGAAATAGGCGCCCAGGGCCACGCGGGGAACGAAGGTCCGCTCATCTGCGGTTTCGGCGTCCAGGCCGAGGGCTTCGCACTCGGGCCTGGGCAGACGACGCAGCCAGCTCAACAGGGTTTCACCGACGGGCGGGATTTCGATGCTGGCGATGTTCGACAGCATGGCGGGATCGTTCCAGCCGGGGCGATAGGGGCTGCCCAGCCCGGCCGTCGCCGCCTCTTCAAAGACCGTTATCGCCAGTCCCGGCTGGGCCGCAGGCAGCAGCGCCGCCAGGGTGTAAAGGGTGGTCGGACCGGCGCCGACGAACGCAATCGATAACGTCATTCGACCCAAATGCGCTTGCCCGAAAATGGCGCCGCGCTTGCCGTATTTTATTTCAAACCGGCGGACCCAGGAGCCGGATTTGTTTGAGGAAACCTCAGGCCGGCTCGAGACGAACCCGTTCCTCCCGCGTCGTCGCAATGGCCCCCACCGAGGCGACGACGATAGCGGCGATGGCGAGCCACTGCTGGCCGGTCAGGTGTTCGTGCAGCACGATCAGGCCCGCCAGGGCGCCGACCGCCGGCTCGGCGCTGAGCACCACGCCGAAGGTGCGTTTGGGTATGCCGCGCAAGGCCACCATCTCCAGGGAATAGGGCAGGGCGCTGGAGAAGATCGCCACCGCCACGCCGGCCAGGATGATGGCCGGGTTCAGCAGGGCCGCACCCGCATGGGCTACGCCGAAAGGCACGACGACCAGGGCCGCCACGCTCATGCCCAGGGCCACGGACTGGCCCGCATGGATATGCGACAGCCGTTTGCCGAACACGATGTAGAGGGCCCAGCATAGGCCAGCGAAGGCGGCCAGGCCCATGCCAACCGGATCCAGCGCACCCGCTCCGGCCTTCAGCGGCAGCAGCAGGCCCAGGCCCAGGACTGCGAAGCCGACGCAGACGAAATGGATCGGCTTTCGCGAATGGATCAGGGCCAGGGTCAGCGGGCCCATGAACTCGATGGCGATGGCCAGGCCCAGCGGAATGGTCCGCAGCGACATATAGAAGCTGAGGTTCATCGCCCCCAGCACGACGCCGTACAGCGCGATGGCCCCCAAGTCCGCGCGGCCCAGCCGGAAACGCCAGGGGCGGAACACCGCCACCAGCAGGACAGCGGAAACCCCGACGCGATAGGCCGAGGTCCCCTCCGCCCCGATGATCGGGAACAGGGTCTTGGCGAAGGAGGTGCCGCCCGCGAGCGTCACCATGCCCGCGAACAGCGCCAGATAGGGGATCAGGCGCATGGCCATCGGCGAGGTCAGGTGCTGTTTCAGGGCCACGGAGGTCATGGCGGAAACCTATTATATTGCGGCTTGCGCTTCCCGGCGAATTTCCGCTTGAGTGCGCCTGAAATCGTCAGGAAAGGTCATCAAATGACGAATTTCGTCACGCTTGACGATTTTGACCATCGGTTGCTGACGCGAGTCCGGCGCAACAATCTCGAGCCGGCGAGAGTGACGGCCGAGGCCGTGGGCCTGTCGGAGTCCGCCGTGCTGCGCCGGCTGCGTCGGCTGCGGGCCGAGGGCGTCATCGCCGCCGACGTCGCCGTAATCGATCCCGCCCGGGTCGAGCCGCGCATCGTCCTGCACGTCCAGGTCGAGATGAACACCCAGGACCGTAAGGTGATGGACGCCTTCCAGCGCGCCATGAAGGCCAGTTCCGAGGTGCAGGGCGCCTGGGACGTCACGGGCGAAACCGACTATCTGCTAACGGTCGCCGTCCGTTCGATGCAAGACTACGAGGCCTTCGGCATCCGCGAACTGATCCCTGAAAAAGGCGTGCGCGGTTTCAAGAGCATGATCGTGATCCGCGAGGTCGTCGGCTTCGATCCCGCCCGCGTGGCGCTGGAGCGCTAGCGGGTCAGAACAGCGGCGTGATCACCCGCAGGGACACCACCACCACGTCGTCGGCGTCCTTCAGGCCGCCGGGATTGCGGATCAGTTGGATGTCCGGCTGGATCGTGAACCGGCCGATGCGGTCGGCGTAGGTCAGTTCCAGGCCTTCTTCGTAGCGGGCCGGGGCGGCGGGCGTGTCGGTCAGGTTGGCGCGGGCCTTGGAGGACAGCCAGCCCTGGTGGACGCCGAAGGACAGCTGGCTGTCGGGGCGGGCGGCGAAGACCTGGCGCACCAGGACGCCGGCCTGCCAGCCGCCCTGGAAGTCGGTGGTGTCGCCGTCGGACAGGCCCAGGCGGGCGAAGGCGTCGATCTGGGGGCCGTCGGGGGCGCCGGCGCCCCAGATCTGACCTTCGGCCAGGGCATAGGCGCCTTGGGCGATGCTGTGGGCGGGTTCGCCCGCCGGGGTCAGGTCGCGGATGTCGTCTTGACGTTGGTTGTAGCGCCAGACGCCCAGGGCGTAGCGGATGGGGGCGGCGCCGACGGGGGCGTGGCTGCCGACCTCCGCGATGGCGAGGACGCCGTGGTCGAGATCCGTGTCCACCCCGCCGTGGTCGCCGATGGTGCGGGCGTCGGCGTTGACGACCGCGACCTGTACATAGGTTCCCTCCACCTCGCCGACCCGCAGGCGCGCCGCCAGGGACGAGGAGGGGAAGATGGCGGGGCCGTTCGGGCCGGTCGAGGCCAGTTCCGAACCGATGCCGAACGGCGGCGAGATCAGCAGGCCCGAGGCCTCGGTGGCGTAGAATTCGCTGTTGAGGTCGTACAGGCCGGCCAGAAGCGTGGCGGATCGGCCCAGATCCTGTTCGATCCAGGCCTCGAACAGGCGGGCGCCCTGGGCCCCGACCTCGATATTATCGACGCCCTGCAGGGTTCCGGCCAGGGCGTTGGGTTCGCCCCCGCCGTTGTAGAGGCCGGACATATGCAGTCGCGCGCCCCGCCAGCCCCAGGCCTGTTCCAGATCGCCGTCCAGATTGACGCTCAGATTATCCAGATACCGGCCGGCGTGTTTCGCACCGCCGGAGACGACGCCGGTGACGTCGGATGTATATTCCGCTGACAGGGTCCAGGTCGGGTCGGGATCCGCCGCCTGGGCGGCGGCCGGTAAGGCGAAGAGGGCTGCGCCGAAGGCGGCGGCGAGGCGGGTCTTCACTGTTTCCGGCTGGGCGTTCTGCATGGCCATTGTCCGTTCTGTTCGACGGGAGAACTAGGCCAGGACCGGTGAAAATCGTCCTTAGGACGGCGCGGGGAAACGACGTAGGCGTGCGCCAACACTGCGTTAACCCTGTTTGGGTATCGGTCTTCGGATAAGGTCCGAGGGGAAGCGGCGGCATGCGTTTGACGATCGGCAAGAAGGTGGCGGCGACCGGGATCGCCGTATTGCTGCTGTCGGTCGGGACGGCGGGCGTCGGCCTGGTCATGAACGAACAACTGGGCGAGGCGCTGCGCCGCGCGTCCGTTTCATCGTCGATTCTGCGCAATCATATGCAAGCCGACATGATGCACGACGCCTTGAGGTCGGATGTCTTCGGAGCCATGCTGGCGCCCGATCCGGCCAATGGCGTCGAGATCGACGCGGTGAAGGCCGATCTGGCTGAGCATCGGGAAATTTTCCAGACATCCATAGCCGAAAACAAGGCGCTGGCGACGGACCCGGAGATGCAGACGGCGCTG
The DNA here is from genome assembly GCA_046314055.1 of Brevundimonas sp. Classification (GTDB taxonomy): domain Bacteria; phylum Pseudomonadota; class Alphaproteobacteria; order Caulobacterales; family Caulobacteraceae; genus Brevundimonas. The sequence goes on along the minus strand of JBKBXN010000063.1, from coordinate 6,694 downwards.
AGCGCGGTCGAGGCGCCGCTTCAGGCCTATATCGCCGCGGCGGCGGAGATCGTCGAACTGGCGGAGCGCGACATTGTCGCGGCGCAAGGCAGGATGGCGGACTTCCAGATCCAGTTCACCGCGCTGGAAACGGCCATGAGCACGGCGGCCGACAAGATCGAAGCCAGCGCTGACAAGAACCGCGTCGCCGCCGATGCGGCGGCTGCGGCCGGCAGGATGGTGATGATCGCCGCCGTGCTGGCCGCTTTGGCCATCAGCATCGGCGTCATGGTCGCCGGGTCGCGCGGCGTGGTGGCCCCGATCCGCCGCCTGACCGGCGACCTGCGGGCCATGGCCCAGGGTCAGACCGAGGTGAAGCTGGGCGAGGCGCGCCGCCAGGATGAGGTCGGCGACATCGCCCGCGCCGTGGTCGACATCCAGGCTCTGATCGTCGCCCGCGCTCAGGCCGAGGGAGCCGAGGCTGACCGACGTCGGGCGAAGGAGGAGGAGGACCGCGCCGTCGGAGACCAGTCGCGCGAGGCCGCCGCACGCGAGCAGGCCGTCGTCGTCTCTGGTCTGACCCGGGGGCTGGACTCCCTGGCGCAAGCCGACCTGACCGTGCGCATCAACGATGCCTTCCCGCCCGCCTACGAACAGTTGAGGACCAACTTCAACGCGGCCGTCGAGGGGCTGCAGGAAGCCATCGGCACCATCGCCGCCAATACGGGCGCCATCAACGCCGGCGCCGCCGAAATCGCCAAGGCCGCCGACGAGCTGTCGCGCCGCACCGAGCAACAGGCCGCCAGTCTGGAAGAGACCGCCGCCGCCCTGGATGAAGTCACGGCCACGGTCAAGGCCACCGCCTCGGGCGCTGTTCAGGCGGCCGGCGCGGTCCAGGCCGCCCGGAACGACGCCGACAAGAGCGGCGCGGTGGTGCGCGACGCCGTCGCCGCCATGGGCGAGATCGAGCGGTCGTCCAGCGAGATCAACCAGATCATCGGCGTCATCGACGAGATCGCCTTCCAGACCAACCTGCTGGCCCTGAACGCCGGGGTCGAGGCGGCGCGGGCCGGCGAATCCGGCCGTGGCTTCGCGGTCGTCGCCTCGGAAGTGCGGGCCTTGGCCGAACGGTCGGCCGACGCGGCCAAGGAGATCAAGGCCCTGATCAGCCAGTCGACGGTACAGGTCGGATCGGGCGTGAAACTGGTGACCGAGACCGGGCAGGCGCTGGACCGGATCGTGGCCCATGTGGCCCAGATCGAAGGTCTGGTGACGGAGATTTCGTCCTCGGCCGCCGAACAGGCGACGGGGCTTCAGCAGGTCAATACGGCGGTCAACCAGATGGACCAGATGACCCAGCAAAATGCGGCGATGGTCGAGGAATCCACCGCCGCCAGCCACTCGCTGTCGCAAGAGGCCGACGGTCTGGCCGCCGCCGTGTCCCGGTTCCAAGTGGGCGCCGCCGCCAAGCCGGCCCGCGTCGTCGCGGCCCCGGCGCAACGCACCGTCGCTGTTCTGAAGACCGTCGGACGCGGCGGCGCGGCCCCCGCGCCGGCTTCCGCCCCGGACGCCGATGGGTGGGAGTCCTTCTAGGGCTCGGTGGTCACAGGGTCCGGCGGAAGAAGCCGATGACCTCGCGATTAAACTGATCCTGAAAAGCCGCGCGGTCGAAGCCGGGCGTGGGCGTGCAGATCGCCGGCGCGGCGGCGGCCAACTGGGCCGAACAGGGCGGCAGGAAATCGAAATGGTCTGCACCCGGAACCGCCCGATATTCCGGCGGGCGAGGCAGGGCGTCGCGCACGGGCTCGGCGTAAAAGGGGCTGGGCAGGACGTGATCGCCCTCGGCTCGCCACAACTGGACCGGCTGGTGCACGCCCGAAAGGCCCTTGCGCGTGAAAGCGAAACCAAGCGCGGGGGCAGCCGCCACGACCGATTTGATCCGCGTATCATGAACCCAGGCCTGGTCCCCTACGGGCGGCGGGGCGCCGCGCGTCGCCACCAGGCCGCAGTCATAGAAGTCGGGGTGGGCGCGGCAATGATCGAGGATGCGGGTCAGGTCGGGTTCGCCGCCCGCCGCCGTCAGAACAGTGAAGCCGCCGGAGGAGAAGCCGAAGGCGCCGATGCGGTTCGGGTCGATTCCGCTGCGGCCTTCCCATTGGGTCGCCAGGTAGTCGATCAGGACGTGAAGCTGGCGCGGGCGTTGGGCCATGTTCGTCGCCTGGCTCTGATCCCTCCAGTTGTCGCCCGTGTGGGTCAGGGCGGCCACTGCGAACCCGGCTTGGGCCAGGGCGCGGGCGGTGGCCTCGTGGCTGCGGAAATCGCCGCCGTTGCCGTGAGAGATGACGATCAGCGGCAGGCGGGCTTCGGTCTTTGGGGCGGGCGTCCAGACCCCGGCCTCTATGGCGGGGCCGGCGCCGTCCGCAATCTCCAGCCGCGCGAAGGTCACAGCCTGCGGGCGGGGGTGGGCGGGTAATTGGGCGGCGGATGGAACGGACGCCGGGCGGGCGTCGGCGAGGGGGACGGCCTGAAGGGTCAGGGCGGCCAGGGTGTGAACAAGGGCGGCGGTCAGCGACATGGAACCTTCGTTTGTCAGTGGGTCGAGAGCCGGCTTCCTGCCGTGCGCCGACCGGCCCGCGCCACCGGGTTTGCGCCAATGGGCGAACGGGTTCGCGATCCGGCGAACGGGGACCGCGCGGCGATTCCGCAGCGGCCGCCGAACGGCTAGGAAGGGCGCATGAAGATCGGGGATTCGCGATGGGGCGTCGGGCGTACGGCGCGGCTGGGGTTGGCCGTGGCCACGGGTCTCGGCGTGCTTCTGGGCCTGGTGGGGCCGTTCGGCTCCTATACGAACGGCGCCGCGCCGGTGCGGATCCTGTATTGGGTGGTCAGCCTCTGGGCCGGTTGGGCCTTGTTCGGCCTGACCCTGCCCCTGCTGGCCAGTCAGGCGGTGCGGCGAGGCCTGTCGCCCTGGCTGTGGGCGGCGCCGGCCGTCGTGCTGCTGGCGGCCCCGATGACGCTGATCAGTCGCGCCCTGGCGCAGGTTTTCTGGGGCCGCACTTTCGAGGTCGGTCTGCTGGAATGGTTCGGTCAGAGCCTGATCGTCAGCGCCGTGGCGACCGGAGCCATCCTATGGCTGATGTCGCGCCAGCCCGCCGCCGCCGGTCGGGGTGCGGCGGCGCCGATGTCGGCCGATCCACGCGACCGGCTGCCCGTCCATCTGGGGCGCGAGGTGATCTGCCTGCAAATGGAGGATCACTATGTGCGCGTCCACACGCCGCTGGGATCCGACCTCGTGCTGATGTCGCTGTCGCAGGCCATGGCCGGGCTGGCGGGGGTCGAAGGGCGTCAGACCCATCGGTCCTGGTGGGTGGCGCGCGCGGCCGTCGTCGGCCTGGCGGAGGACGGTCGGAATCTGAGCTTGAGGTTGAAGGGCGGGCTGACAGCGCCGGTGTCGCGGGCGCGGGTCGCGCCGTTGCGGGCGGAAGGGTGGTTTTAGTCGGCGTCGGATCTGCACGGGCTCGACGCCCTGATCACCTCGTTAGGTTGGGCCAATGGCCAGAAGTCCGACCGCTTGTTGATGATCGTGCTCGGACTTGGCGCAGTCGCCGCCGGGGTTTCGTTTGTCAGCATCGTGGTGCTGTTCGGGATCGCCCTGTCCGGCGCCTTCTTCGGCTAGGCGGACATTGGCGGCGCCGGATCTGGGCGTGGCGGAGAGAAATCATCGCCGCTGACCCCTTGCGGATCGGTCTCGCCGCCTATCTGTTACGCAGCCTGAACGACCCGAAACGACCGGAGCCCCCCATGTCCGACTTCAGCTACGACGCGTCCCGCCATCTGAAGAAGGGGCGGGGCAAGGTGTATGACTCGATCATCGACACCATCGGCGACACGCCCATTGTACGTTTGCCGCGCCTGTCGGCCGAATATGGAGCGAAGGCGACGGTGCTGGCCAAGCTGGAGTTCTTCAACCCCATCGCCTCGGTCAAGGACCGGATCGGGGTGGCCATGGTCGAGGCGCTGGAAGACTCGGGCAAGATCAAGGCCGACACGGTTCTGATCGAACCGACCAGCGGCAATACCGGCATCGCCCTGGCCTTCGTGGCGGCCGCCAAGGGGCTCAAGCTGATCCTGTGCATGCCTGAGAGTATGTCGATCGAGCGGCGGAAAATGCTGGCCCTCTTGGGCGCGCAGCTGGAGCTGACGCCGGCCGAGAAGGGGATGAAGGGCGCCATCGCCCGGGCTGAAGAGCTGCTGGCCTCGACGCCGAACGCCGTCAGCCCGTCGCAGTTCGAGAACCTGGCCAATCCGGCCATTCACCGCGCGACTACGGCCGAGGAGATCTGGAACGACACCGACGGCGGCGTGGACATGATCGTGGCCGGCGTCGGCACCGGCGGCACCATCTCGGGCGTCGGTCAGGCGCTGAAGGCGCGCAAGGCTTCGGTGCAGATGATCGCGGTCGAGCCCGAGGCCTCGCCGATCCTGTCGGGCGGGGCGCCGGGGCCACACAAGATTCAGGGCATAGGCGCGGGCTTTGTTCCGGCCATCTATGACGGGTCGGTGGTCGATGGAGTCGAGCAGGTCTCGAACGACGACGCCTTCGACATGGCGCGCAAGGCAGCCCGCATCGAGGGTATTCCGGTGGGCATCAGCTCGGGCGCGGCCCTGACCGCCGCCTTCCGCCTGGCGGCGCGCGACGAGAATGCGGGCAAGACCATTGTGGTGATCATCCCGTCCTTCGCCGAACGCTATCTGTCCACGGCCTTGTTCGAAGGCCTTTGACGGCCGTGGCGGCGATACGCCGGGTTAACCCGCGCCGCCCTAGTCTGGAGCCATGAACGAGGCGACAGCCCTGGATGACGAAGAGACGGCGCCGCCTGCGCTGAAGGCCCGGCACGCCCTGCTGAAGCGGCTGGCCGACGTCGTGTCTCTTCCGGCCAGCCGGATCAACGCCTTCGAACGGGCCGTCACCGGCGATCTGCTGGTCGAGATGCTGCGCCAAGCCTCGCCGCAGGAGCGTCGGCGCGTCGCGGCGCGGCTGACGCCCTTGGCCGAACTGCCCGACAGTGTGGCGCGGCTGCTGCTGCGCGATGCGCCCGAGATCGCGGGCCTGCTGATCGAGCAGTGCGCCGCCCTGAGCGACGCCGATCTGGTTGGCTGCGCACGGGACGCCGGGCCCGAACATCGGCTGATCATGGCCGGACGGCGCGGCCTGTCCGAGATCGTGACCGAGACCCTGTTCAGCTTCGGCGAAGTCGAGACCATCGAGGCGGTGCTGCGCAATTCAAGCGCCCGACTGTCCCAGGCGGGAATAGAGTCGGTGGTCGCGCTGAGCCGTAAACAGCCCCGGCTGTGCGGCCTGCTGCTGAAACGGCCCGAGCTGAGGCCGTCGGGCGCCTATGTGATGTTCTGGTGGTGCGGGGCGGACGACCGGCGCGTTATTCTGCAGCGTTTCGCCGTGTCGCGGGAGTTGATGCAGGAGGTGTCCGAGGACGTCTTCGCCATGGCGGCGGACGAGGCCTGGTCGGACCCGGTGTCGCGCAAGGCGCTGCAGTTCATCGAACGGCGGCAACGCAACCGCGCCGCGATCGAGAAAAGTCCCTATGATGGACTGGAGCACGCCATCGCCGTCGCCGCGCAGGACGGCCTGTCGCGCGAGCTGGCGTCGGAGATCGCCTTCCTGGCGGGGGTGAAGCCGCTGACCGGGGCCAAGATTCTGGGCGACCCGGGTGGCGAGCCCCTGGCGATCCTGTGCAAGGCCACGGGTCTGTCGCGTGTCGATCTGCTTAACCTGTGGCGCTCAATGCGTCGGCCCGAAACGACGGCCGAAGGCGCGGTGCACCCGGATCTGGATCGAGTGCAGATCACCTATGAAATTCTGGCGGTGGACCGGGCCCAGACCGTATTGCGTTACTGGAACTGGTCTCTGTCGTCAGCGCTGACTCCAAATCTTCTGCGTGCGATCCGCGAGGGCGAGGATGAGGCGGTTGACGAATATTCGGCGCCTGAGCGAGCAGCCATGATGGCCTTGGCCGAAGACTTTGGTCGTTAGATCAACGCCACTGGAAGTGTTGCGACACTGATGCGAAAGGCCCGTATTTCGCTGGATTGCTTTTGACGTAAAACAACCCTAAGACCCGACATCAGAGTTCGACTGGCGTTTCAGTCGAATGAAATAGATCACGAAAGAGACGCCGCGAATGGAAGAGAAGCCCGAACTGCTCGAAATGACCGCCGACATCGTGTCGGCCTATGTCGGCAACAACACCGTCACGGCTGAAGCCTTGCCGGCGCTGATCGCCAATATTCACGCTGCGCTGTCGGGCGTTTCGAACGGTCCTGTCGAGGTCGAGCCCGAGCCGAAAGAGCCGGCTGTGCCGATCCGCAAGTCGATCAATGCGGACTTCCTGATCTGCCTGGAAGACGGGCGCAAGTTCAAGTCGCTGAAGCGTCACCTGCGCACCAAATACGACATGAGCCCCGAAGATTACCGAGCCAAATGGGGTCTGCCGAAAGACTATCCGATGGTCGCGCCGAACTACGCCAAGGCCCGTTCGGAACTGGCCAAGCAGATGGGCCTGGGCCAGGGCGGTCGCAAACCCGCCCGCACCGCGCGCGCCAAGAAGTAAGACCCGGTCTTTACCGGTAGAAGACGCCCGCTTCCGCAAGGAGGCGGGCGTGTTTGTTTTATAACACCCCGTCATGGGGAGGGGCG
>JBKBXN010000062.1:0-14643 GCA_046314055.1 Brevundimonas sp. | reverse complement strand
CGACCCAGCCGGTCGAGGTCCAGCCGTAGCCGGCGGCGATGGCCATGCCGCCCAGCAGGGGGCCGATGGCGTTGGCGGTGTTGAAGGCGGAATGGTTCAGGGCGGCGGCCAGGGTCTGGGCGTCGCCGGCGACGTCCATCAGCCGGGTCTGGAGGATGGAGCCCAGGCCGCCGCCGCCGCCGATGAGGAAGACGATGACCATGACGGCCCACAGGTGGGGCGCGGCGAACGGATAGAGGGCCAGGGCCGCGGCGCTCCAGAGCAGCAGACCGCCCGCCGCGGGGAAGCCGATCCGGTCGGCGGCCCAGGCGCCCAGGATATTGCCCAGGAACATGCCGATCCCGAAGACAGCGAAGACCCAGGGCAGGATCTCCGGCCCCACGCCGGTCACTGCCTGAAGCGTTGAGGCCAGATAGGCGTAGACGGCGAACATGCCGCCGAAGCCGACGGCGCCGACCCCCAGGGTCAGCCAGACCTGGCTGCGCTTCAGGGCGCCCAGTTCGCGCAGGGGACTGGCGTCGGCGTGGGCGGGGTCGCGCGGGGCGAACAAGGCGACCAGACCCATGGTGATCACGGCCAGGACACTGACGATGGCGAAGGTCCAGCGCCAGCCGAAGGCGTGGCTGACCATATTGGCGAAGGGCACGCCGATCACGGTCGCCACCGTCAGTCCCATCAGGACGGTCGAGACGGCGCGGGTGCGCAGGTGCAGCGGCACGACCGAGGCGGCGACCAGGGCCGCCACGCCGAAATAGGCGCCGTGCGGCACGCCGCTGAGGAAACGGAAGACGAGCATCCACTCATAGGTCGGCGCGATGGCGGACAGGCCGTTGCCGATGGCGAACAGGGCCATGAAGCCGATCAGCAGCAGCCACCGCGGACTGCGCGCGCCCAGCACCGCCAAGATGGGCGCCCCCACCACGACGCCGGCGGCGTAGGCGCTGATGACATGGCCCGCAGTCGGGGCGTCGACGCCCAGTCCGGCGGCGAAGTCGGGCAGGATGCTCATGGCCGCGAACTCGGTCACGCCGATGGCGAAACCCCCCATGGCCAGGGCGATCAGGACCAGGGCGACCGCCGCCCGCGAACGGGCGGGCGGGGCGTGGGAAAGTGCGGCGTCTGTCATTGTGCGCCGCAACATAATCAGCGTTCATGACGTCACAAGGGCGGCGACCGCCGAATTTAGCCGCGGTTTTCGTAGGTCGCCGTGATCGAGGCCTTGGCCAGTGTGTGGAAATGCAGGTTGAAGCCGAAGACGGCGCCGGAATCGTCGGCGGTGACGTCCAGACGCTCTGCGTCCACGGCGAAGACGGTGAAGATGTAGCGGTGCGGACCGTGGCCGGGAGGCGGGGCGGCGCCGCCGAATCCGGCCTTGCCGAAGTCCGTGCGGCCCTGGACGGCGCTGAGCGGGAGGTGGCCATCGGGCGAGCCTGCTCCGGTCGCCAGCTCGGTCACGTCGGCGGGCAGGTTGGCGACCGTCCAGTGCCAGAAGCCCGAGCCGGTCGGGGCGTCGGGGTCATAGCAGGTGACGGCGTAGCTCTTGGTCCCCTCGGGCGCGCCGGACCAGGCGAGGTGGGGCGAGGTGTTTCCCTTGGCGTGAACCTGGTCGTCGGGCAGGACGCCGCCATCCTGAATATCGGTGGAGGTGAGGGTGAAGGTCATCGCGTATCCCTATGAAGCTTAATAGCCCCCAGAACGAGCAGCTCAGATCATCGTTGCTGCAAAGTTCGCAAAGCACGGTCCGGCAGATACTATTGCCTTGGAGGCGGAGGTAGCCTTGGCTCAATAGATGGTGATTTCAAACGACCAGGTGAGCAAAGGAAACATGGCTCTTCCGCATTCAGCAGACGGTCGAACGCGTCGTATAATCGCATTTCTTGATCGAACGCTGCCTTATCGCCAAACCCGCAACCGTTTGAATCGATGATCGCGGCTTCGCTGGTTAGCGCGACTTCCCTAACGAAGATCGCGGGATGGGCGGGGTGGTCTGGTAAGGTGACGACGTAAACGAGGTGATGTCGGTCGTCACGATAAGCGTTCGATCCACGCGAATGGCGAGATGCCAAAAGATTAAGGTTGGCGTCCAAATCGGCGACCAAGGCGCGGAATCCACGCGCGCAATCCAGCTGCGGCCCGATCTCCCGCGCGGGAGCTGGCTTTTCAGTGCATCCAAAGAGCAAAAAAGCCGCTCCGATGATCAGAGCGGCTCTCATGATTTAAGCCGCCTCGATGCGGTAGCCTTCGATCACCGTATTGGCGAGCAATTGCTCGCACATCTTCTTGGCTTCGGCCTGGGGATCTTCGGCGCCGGCGAGGTCGAACTCGATCAGCTTGCCGACGCGGGCGTTCGACACGCCCGACCAGCCCAGACCCTGCAGAGCGCCTTCGACGGCCTTGCCCTGGACGTCCAAGACGCCGGGCTTGAGGAAGACGTGAACCTTGACCTTAGCCACTAGTGCAGCCCTCCCTGAATCACCGTCGGCATGCCCTTCATGATGCCCAGGCGACGCGCGACTTCGGTGTAGCTTTCGATGACATTGCCCAGATCGCGGCGGAAGCGATCCTTGTCCATTTTCTCGCCGGTGGTGGAATCCCACAGGCGGCAGGAGTCGGGGCTGATTTCGTCGGCCAGGATGACGCGGCTGAAGTCGTTTTCCCAGATGCGGCCGAACTCGATCTTGAAGTCGACCAGGGTGATGCCGACGGCGCCGAACATGCCCGACAGATAGTCGTTGACCCGCACCGTCATGGCCAGGATGTCGTCCAGTTCCTGGGTCGAGGCCCAGTTGAAGGCGGTGATATGCTCTTCGGTGACCATCGGGTCGTTGAGCTCGTCCTTCTTGTAGTAGAATTCGATGATCGAGCGGGGCAGGGGCGTGCCCTCCTCGATGCCCAGGCGCTGGCTCATCGAGCCGGCGACGATGTTGCGGCAGACGACTTCCAGCGGAATGATCTCGACTTCGCGGATCAGCTGCTCGCGCAGGTTCAGGCGTTTGATGAAGTGGTTGGTCACGCCGATGCCGTTCAGGCGCGACATGATGAATTCGCTGATCTGGTTGTTGACCACGCCCTTGCCTTCGAGGACCGCCTTCTTCTGCGCGTTGAACGCGGTGGCGTCGTCCTTGAAGTATTGGATCAGGGTGCCGGGCTCGGGTCCTTCGTAAAGGATCTTGGCCTTGCCCTCGTAAATCTTCTTGCGCTTGTTATTCATATTCCGGTCCCGGCCTACGGGCGCCCTCCAGAAACAAAAATCGCGCGGCCATGGTGGAAAGGGGAAGACCCGGTCCTGGCGGCGCGTTTCGGAATCGTTCGGGCAGTCAATCTCGTTCGCGGTCTCCTTAGCTGAAGGTGGCTCTCGATACAAATAAGGCGGAGCCGTAAGGCCGATCGGCGATGGTGCGACGGAAGTCATGTTGCGTTCAGGCGCGGTCCAGCTATAGACGGCGCTTGCCCCGAGGTTAGCGGGGCGTGCGGAGCTATGCTGGCGACATGACGACCTTCGACGATCGGGAAAAGGCCTTCGAGGCCAAGTTCGCCCTCGATCAGGAGCAGGAATTCAAGGCCATCGCCCGGCGCAACAAGATGTTGGGCCACTGGGCGGCCGAGAAAATGGGCCTGTCGGCCGAAAGCAGCGACCAGTACGCCGCCGCCATCGTGCGCGCCGACATGGAGCAGCCGGGCGACGAGGACGTGTTCCGCAAGGTCGCCGGCGACTTCAAGGCCTCGGGCCTGTCGGTGTCGGAAGGCGAGATTCGCTCCAAGATCGATGAACTGGCCTCCATCGCCCGCGAGCAGATTCGCGCCGGCGAGCCGCGCAGCGAATAATCATCAGAGACATCGGCCTTCGGGCCTGATCGCCAGACGTCGAAAGGGCCGCACCCGGGGGAAAGTGCGGCCCTTTCTTCTTGCCGGGGACGTTGGGGGATGTCTGACCCGGCGTACTGTGCGTCTCGCGCCCTTGAAGAACACGAGACGCCCGATTTGGTTTCAGCCCGTTCCGACCGGACTGAAAATATTTTTTACGGCATAAGAACCGTATCGACGACGTGGACCATGCCGTTCGACTGGGCCACGTCGGCCTGGGTGATGGTGGACGTGCCGCCCTTGGCGTCGGTGATGACCCAGGTGTTGTTCGGGCCGGCCGCGACCTTCAGTTCCTCGCCCTGAACCGTCTCCAGAGTGGCGGTCCCGCCGTTGGCCTGGGCCTGGCTGGCGATGTCGGCTGCGGTCAGGCGGCCGGCGACGACGTGATAGGTCAGGATCTTGGTCAGATCTTCCTTCATGGCCGGTTGCAGCAAGGCGGTGCGGGTGGCCTCGGGAATTTTCTCGAAGGCGGCGTTGTCGGGGGCGAAGACGGTGAAGGGGCCGGGGCCCTGCAGCGTCTCGACCAGGCCGGCGGCCTGAACGGCGGCGACCAGGGTCGACAGGTTCGAGGCCTTGGAGGCGTTGGCGACGATGGTCTCGTTCGGGCTCATGGCCGCGCCGCCCACCATCGGGTCGGCCGCCATGGGGGCCATGGCCGCGCCTTCGGCCGGCGCCATGGCGGTGGAGTCCGCGGGCGCGGTGGTTTCGTTGTTGTTGCAGGCGCCGAGCGCCATCAGCGCCCCGCCGGATACGGCGACGAGCATGAGCGTGCGAAGATTTGTCATGGTGTTTCGTTCCCTGTTGGTCCGCGCTGTGGCGGTCACGACAAGGTTACGTTCGAGTTCACCTAAAGGATGCATGCGGCGTGACAAGACGACGCAGCTTAACCATTCAGTCTTCGAGGACGACGGTCTTTGTGCCGTGCAGCAAAACACGGTCCTCGAGATGTCGTCGGACTGCGCGAGCCAGGACGCGTCGCTCGATATCACGACCTTTACGGATCAAATATTGCGGCGCGTCGCGGTGGCTGATCCGTTCGAGGGCCGGTTCGAACTGGATCATCTGGCGGACGGTTTATTCGGGAGGAGCGTCCCCAGTATGGCCCAGCTCGCCGCCTTCGCCGACAAGGATATGGCATGGGCGGGGCTGGAGGACGGCAGGTCGATCAGGGCGACGCCGTCGAGGTCAGCGAGTATCCGTCTTCCCAGCTTCGCGGCCAGGCCGCCGTTGAAGGCCACGGCGCGGAGTTCCGGGAGGCTTTCGATCAAGCCGCGTAGGTCGGCGGCCTCGGGCGACTTGATCGCCGCATCCAGACTGCCGGACCGCTGCGCCGACGCGATTACATCCCACAGGCCGACGCCGCGCGCCTTCAACCGCTCCAGGCGATCGGGGTAGGGCAGGGCGGCCAGGGGTTCGTCCAGCACTCCGCCGATCAACGGCCAGAAGCCGTTGCGCGGGTGGGCGTAATACTGCGCGGCCTTCAGCGAGGCGTCGCCGGGCAGGCTGCCGAGGAGCAGCAAACGGGTGTCCGCATCGACGACGGGGGAGAAGCCGATGCGGCGGTCGTCTTGCGGCTGGGGGCTCACCCCTCGCCGAACACCCGCTTGAACACCACGTCCACATTCTTGGTGTGGTAGCCGAGGTCGAACAGGGCTTCGAGCTGTTCGGCGGGCAGGGTGACGCGGTCGTCCGCCTTGAGGAAGTCCAGGAAGGCGCCTTCGCCCCGCCAGACCTTCATGGCGTTCTCCTGCACGGCGGCATAGGCGGCCTCGCGCGAGATGCCTGCCTGGGTCAGGGCCAGCATGACCCGTTGCGAATGCACCAGACCGCCCAGGCGGTCGATATTGGCCTGCATGTTCTCGGGATAGACGTTCAGACGCTCGACCACATTGGCCAGGCGCTGCAGGGCGAAGTCGAGGTGGATGGTGGCGTCGGGGCCGATGCCGCGCTCGACCGACGAGTGGCTGATGTCCCGCTCATGCCACAAGGCGACGTTCTCCATCGCCGGCGTGACGGCCGAGCGGACCAGACGGGCCAGGCCGGTCAGGTTCTCGGTCAGGATGGGGTTGCGCTTGTGCGGCATGGCCGACGAGCCCTTCTGGCCCTTGTCGAAGAACTCTTCCGCTTCCAGCACCTCGGTGCGCTGCAGATGGCGGATCTCGACGGCGAGGCGTTCGACCGAAGAGGCGACGACGCCCAAGGCGGCGAAGAAGGCGGCGTGGCGGTCGCGCGGGATGACCTGGGTCGAGACCGGCTCGACCTGAAGCCCCATCTTGTCGGCGACATATTGTTCGACCGCAGGATCGACATTGGCGAAGGTGCCGACTGCGCCGGAGATGGCGCAGGTGGCGATCTCTTCCTTGGCCGTGATCAGGCGGCGTTTGGCGCGCTGGAACTCGGCGTGATAGCCGGCCAGCTTCAGGCCGAAGGTCACGGGCTCGGCGTGGATGCCGTGCGAACGGCCGACGGTCGGGGTGTATTTATGCTCCTTGGCGCGGGTCTCCAGCGCCGCCAGGACGCGGTCGACGCCGTCGATCAGCAGGTCCGACGACCGGGCCAGCTGGACCGCGAAACAGGTGTCCAGCACGTCCGACGAGGTCATGCCCTGGTGCAGGAAGCGCGCCTCGTCGCCGACGATCTCGGCCACATGGGTCAGGAAGGCGATGACGTCGTGTTTGGTGGTGCGTTCGATCTCGTCGATGCGGTCGGCGTCGAAGGTCGCGTCCTTGCCCTTTGCCCAGATGGCGTCCGCCGCATCCTGGGGGATGACGCCCAGTTCGGCCATCTTGGTCGCCGCATGGGCTTCGATCTCGAACCAGATCTTGTACTTGGTCTCTTGCGACCAGATGGCGGCGGCGGCGGGGCGGGAATAGCGGGTGATCATGGGGCGGTCGTGTCGGTCCGGGGCGGTCGGGAGTCAAGGTTTGTGGAGGCGGACCCCGCAAAAACCTGGATTTCAAGGCGGATGGCCCCGCCGGTTCGCGTCAGGCCGAAGACTTGCCGGTGCGCACCTTGCCATAGGCGAACTGCAAGCCCAGCAGATAAGCCCAGAAGGCGGCGATCGAAGGCACCTGGATCGCATAGTCCGTCGTGCCATGGATCAGCAGGACCAGATTGGCGGCGATCAAGCCGCGCTGGAGGGTGGCGCCCGTATCCTGCAAGGCGGAACGCCGTATGGCGGTGCCGATCACGAGGGCGATCAGGGCGAACATCGGCAGTGCGCCCAGAACGCCCGCCTCCTCGAGCCACTGGATGTAGACATTGTGGGTGGCGCCGATCGTCCGCAGGGCGCCGAAATTCTCCGGCGTCATCTGCTGAGCGTTGATGGCGCTGAAACTGCCCAGGCCATGGCCGAACAGGGGAGACTGGAGGAAGGCGTTCCAATGGACCGAGAAGATGACGTTGCGCGTCGCGGAGTCGGAGTCCACGCTCTCAAGACGGGTCCAAAGCGTGTCGGCGCCGCCGATGACGAGCACCGCGACGCCAGCCCCGGCGAGGGTCAGGAGAATCAGCCGGCGGGACGGCATTTCCTTTCGGCTCAGACTTTCCCAAATGAGAAATGCCGCCACAGCGATGGCGGTGGCCGTCACCCCCATGCGTGAGGCCGTGGACAGGAGGCAGGTGGTGAATAACAGGACGCCGCCTATAGCCGCCGCAAGGGCCAGTGTGCGCTGTGGGCTGCGGCCGAGCCGGAGATTGCGGACGGCCCGGGCCAGCATGGCCACGCAGAGAACCAGAAGCACACCATAGACGGTTGCGGCGCTGTTGGCGCTAAGGAAGCCGCCCGAAAGGCGACCGCCGAAGTTGAAATGGAGACTGGTCAGGCCATCGGCGAAGCCGCCAATCATGACGACAGCCCCGAGCGCCGCCCAGGCGGCGCCGATGATGAGAATGATACGAAGCGCCGCCGTAACGCGCCGTCTTCGGACGCCCTCGAAACAACCCAGGCAGAACAGGCTGGCCAAGGCGACCAGCTTGACGATTTCAATCGTTGTCGAAGACCTGTCCCAGGTGATGGCGCCCGGGCCGTTTATGGCCGCCCATGGGGTCGAGGCGCCGCGCGCCGGCGCGACAAGGGTCCAGATAGCGACCAGGATGACCAGAAGGAACAGGACGGATGCGGGCCGTCCGGGCCAGATCAGCCCCACCTCGTTTCGGCGCTCGCCGAAGTAGACGGCTGCGGGCAGAAGAAGCGCGATGATCGCCGTGAACCAGAGCGCCGTCGTCGGCTCCGCCGCACCGCCGAAGAGGTGGGCGAGACTGAATACGAGTATCGGGACGCCCAACAGCACATAGTCAGACAGCCCCAAATCGACCGGCTGTCGATTTGGGGCCAGGGTTGCAGTGCGGCTACGTCTGCGCCGTCTAGGTTCGCCGGAAGCGCCGTCGTCCGACGTGACGGCAGTCTCCGCCTTCATGTCCAGGTCGTCTTCCGAGGTTAGAACTGACCGACCAGCGAAACGAACAGGCGCGTCACATCATAGGTGGGGCCGGCGAGAGCGCCGTCCGAGTTTTGGTCGAGGTAGGAGACCGTGGTGGTCACGCCATAATAGCGGTTGATCAGATAGGTGGCGGCCAGCGACGTGGTGACGCGCTGGTCGTCGCGATCCACGGCATTGTAGTCGTCTTCGCTGTAGCTGACTTGTCCGGAGACAATCACGTTCCGCAGCACTTCATGGTCGATCCTGCCCCCGACTTGCGAGCTCAGATAACCGGCGGACCCGATGATGCCCGCGTCCTGAATGGTGCGCGAGGCCGAGGCCGTGACCGTGGTCAGTTCGGTGGGGAACCACTCGAGCTGAGCGCGACCGCCGAAGCCGTCGATGTCCGAATAGGCGGCGTCGTCATAGCTCTGGCTGATGTAGCCGGCGGCGACTTCACCACGGCTGACGGCGCCCAGTTCGAAGTTGACGCCGACGAGGGCTTCATAACCCGACGAATCGCGGGCCGGCGTGGTGCTGGTCCCTTGATCATAGTCTTTTTCGTTGCCCGTGATCTGTCCGAAAACAGCCGTGGCGGGGCTGAGGGCGTAGTCGAGCCGGCCCGCGAGCGAGAAGGTGGTGCGGTCGCGCGCGCTTTGGTCGATCAGATTTCCGGCAGCCGTCCGGCCATCCTCATAATCGAAGGAGGTCACATCGGCGCGACTGGACAGGCGCACACGACCCACCGACCGCACTCCGCTGAGATAGGCCGAGGCCTGATCATATTCGATCGGGCTGACCGAAGACACGGCCGTGTTGGTGGAGGTCCGCGGTTCGGTCAGGTGACCATACTGGGCGCCGGCGCTGATCGAGGAGCCGCGCACGACGTCTAGACGGCCATTGGCGCCGACCGTCCAGTCTGTCGTGTCTTCGCTGTCGAAATCAACGTGCTTGCTGATCACGCTGTTGGCGAAGGCTTGCAGGGCATGCCGCGACCAGTCGGACTCAATCGAGACTTCCGGCTGGATGCGGAAGACGACGTCGTCCTGTTCATCCGTGCCTGAGGCAAAGATGTTGTCGTTGTATTCGGCGTCGACCTGGACCTTCGGGAAGATCGTGAAGGCCCCCGAAGCAATGCCCAGGGCTTCGTATTCGGGCTTGGCGCGTTCACGAACTCCGACCCCGCGATCACGGGCGAACATGTCCACGGATTGGGACTGTGCGGACGACACCGACTGGGCCGATGCGTCAGAGGCGACGGCGGCGAAGCCGAAGGCCATGATCGAGGCTGCGCTGACGCGCAGGAGATTGGTGCTGCTCTTAAAGCGCATGGTCTTTAGGTCCTTGAGGCGCCAAACCGGGGAGGATCGGCTTTAAGTCGAAATCAGACGACTAGGCGGCCGGGCTATAGTCGGGACCGCCGCCGCCGGCGCCCGAAGACGGAGGCGCGCCGATGGGCTGAGAGCCGTTCTGACCGCCCGTAGCAGCCGGAGCGCTAACCAGGCTGGAGCGGATCATCTGGACGGTCTGCCGCGCGGCTGCGGCGGCTGCCGGCGGCAGCGCAGCGGTTGCCTGCAGTTCCATCATGGCTGCTTCCATGGCGGCCAGCGCCACTTCAGGCGAGGCTCCGCTTGAGGCGATAACCGCCTGCAGCGCAGCCTCATAGGCCGCTTGAGCCTCGGCCGCGGAAACATTCCGACCCACCAGGCCGGCGGTCGTCTGAGACACTGCGGCCTTCAGTTCGACGGACAGTTGCGACACAGACACCGTCGAAGACGCCGTCACCTGGGCCGCAGCGGTCCAGTCAGCTGCGATCACAGGCCCGGTCGCCAGAGCGAACGCGGCAACGGCAATGGCAGCTTGGCCAAGCTTGAAGTTCTTCATGATTATCCCCTTCGAACATGGGCTGCGTGCAGCCCCTAAGTCGATTGTTGGTGAATATAGCGTTTATTGTTGAGAGTTGATACAGGAAAAAACGGCGTTATGGTCGGGCGTCTATCAAAGCAGTATTGAGCCTTGAAGGCGCCGTCCCGGGGCGGGTGTTTTCGGAGGCGTACGGATCGCAAGTCTTGCGGCCATACGTCCGGCAGGGTTTGTGATGGTGTTCACGAGGGCGCGCCCGTTGTTGTCGTGAGCGGCGAATGATCGAACCTCTGTCATCGCCGCCGCCCGTATTGCGGGCGTCACCAGGTTCCAGTTTTCGAAGACGAACAGCACTCGCCAAGGGCTTGCCCCGGGGCCAAGCGGGGAAACGCGATACGAGGTCTCGATATATCGCAGGCTCTCGGCGTCTAGAGCCCCCGACTGCTGCTGTTGCCGAATATAGGCGGCGCGCAGCCAGGCGGTCGCAGTCCCGGGCGCAGCCGCCAAGGTAAGTTCGTTTTCCAGGCCGGCCCGTTCAAGCGTGAGCGGCGTCGGCTTGTTCGTGTCCAGGGCGAGATTGGCGCGCTTTTCGTGATGTGCGGCCAGGCCGAATGGAGACGGGATCGCGGGCCAGGTCAGGCTGGCGGCCAGACCCGCCGATCCGATCGCAGTGATTAGGCTTAGACCCAGAATCGCAGGCGTGAACGAGCGGCCGTCCGGACGGGCGGCCTTCCTTGTCTTTGACCTTCTGCGAGACGGTTGTAGCATTTCGGCACGTTCTAAGCGGCCATATCGCGCCGCGCCAAACCTTGTATCAAGACTCGAGCCGCAGCAGTTCGTCTTTCTCCAAAACAGAGAAGATGTCTTCTGGCGCGAACAGGCGGATGAGTGCTTCGGTCTAATAAGACCTACAGCTGCCCCATCGTATTGTCGTGATCCACGGCCTGCCGCTTCAGCCAGGCGACGAAGGCCGTGGCGCTGGGCGAGGGCGGGCGGTCGCGGGGTTGGACGACGTAATAGGCGAAGCCGACCGCTTCCGAGCCGTCGGGGAAGGGGGCGACCAGGCGGCCCGAGGCCAGGTCCGCCTGGGCCAAGGTGCGTTTGGCCAGGGCGACGCCGCGGCCGGCCATGGCGGCCTCGATCAACAGGCCCGACTGGTTGAAGCGCGAGCCCCGGCGCGGGTCTGGGTGGCGCACGCCGCGCGCCTTCAACCACATGGCCCAGTCGGGGCGGCTGGGGTCGCCGTCGTTGGACATGTCGTGCAGCAGGGTGTGACGCATCAGGTCGGCGGGCGTGCGGATCGGGTGTTCGCCGTCCATCAGAGAGGGAGCGCAGACAGGCAGGACGGTCTCGGTCATCAGCCGGTCCACGGTCAGGCCCGGATAGTCGCCGGGGCCGTAGCGGACGGCGAGATCGACCTTGCCCTCGGTCAGGTCGGCCGGCTCCATGTCGGCGGAGATCCACAGTTCGATCTCGGGATGGGCGGTGTGGAAGTCGTCCATGCGCGGCATCAGCCATTTCGAGGCGAAGCCGGGGGCGACGCTGATCGACACCTGTTTCCTGCGCGGCGGTTCGCGCAGCAGGGCCGATGCGTCCATCAGCCGCTCGAACCCTTCGCGCAGCAGGGGGACCGAGGATCGGCCCAGGTCGGTCAGTTGCAGGCCGCGCGCCTCACGCACGAACAGGGGGCCGCCGACGATGTCTTCCAGCAGGCGAATCTGCTGGCTGACGGCGCCCGGCGTTACGGCCAGTTCGTCGGCGGCGCGCGAGAAGTTCAGGTGACGCGCGGCGGCCTCGAAGGCGCGGAGGGCGTTGAGCGGGAGCAGGGAACGGGCCATCGCCGTTAGAAATCCTATCAGCGAGCCAAAGGCAATCTGGTTTGCGGGTCTGGGCAGGGAAGCCGATGGTTCGCGTCCTGCCGTCGTCCCTTCTTCCCCTGATGACGGCCCTGAAAGCAAGACGATGCGTGTATTTCTCGCCTCCATTCCGCTTGAGGCCGCCAAGATCGTGATCATTGGCGGCGGCGAGCCCGCGCTTGCGAAGCTGCGACTGTTCCTGAACACGCCGGCCGAGCTGCTGTGGTTCGCGCCCGACGGGGCGCCGCCCCGGATGGAAATTCCGCTGAGTGCGCCTGAGCCGGTGCTGCGGACGCCCGAGGCCGGGGATCTGGCGGGCGCGCGCCTGGTCTTCATGGCGCTGGACGACGCGGATGAGTTGACGCGGCTGGGCGCCCTGGCGCGGGCGGCGGGGGCTCAGGTCAATGTGGTGGACAAACCCCATCTGAGCGACTTCCAGACCCCGGCCCTGATCGACCGCGACGAGGTGGTGATCGGGGTCGCCACCGGCGGATCGGCGCCCATACTGGCGCGCGACGTGCGCTCGCGGATCGAGGGGGTGCTGCCGGCGGGGCTGGCCAATGTGGCCCGGCTGGCGCGCGAGCTGCGCGACACGGTCAAGACCAATGTGCCCGACTTCATGGCCCGGCGTCGATTCTGGGAGAAGGCGTTCCGGGGACCGGCGGCCGATCTGGCGGCGGCGGGCCGCACGGCCGAGGCGCGGCGCGAGATGTTGCGTCTGCTGAATTCGGCCGCGCCGGAACAGGGCGTGGTCCATATCGTCGGAGCGGGGCCGGGCGATCCGGAGCTGCTGACCCTGAAGGCGCTGCGGGTGCTGCAGGACGCCGATGTCATCATTCACGACCGGCTGGTGCCTGAGGCCGTGCTGGAGCGGGCGCGCCGCGACGCCAAGCGGCTGTATGTCGGCAAGGCGCGAGGCGAACATTCGGTGCCCCAGGATCAGATCGAGGCCTTGATGATCGAGGAGGCCCGCGCCGGCCACCGGGTCGTGCGGCTGAAGGGCGGCGATCCCTTCGTCTTCGGTCGCGGCGGCGAGGAGCTGGAGGCGATGCGGGCGGCCGGTGTGGCGGTCTTCGTCGTGCCGGGGGTGACGGCGGCCCTGGCCTGCGCGGCCTCGGCGGGGATTCCGCTGACCCATCGCGACCACGCCCAGGCGGTGACCTTCGTGACGGCCCAGGCCAAGCCCGGCGGGGGCGACGCCGACTGGGCCAGGCTGGCCGCGCCCAATCATACGCTGGCCATCTATATGGGCGTGGACCGGGCCGAGGAGACGGCGGCCAAGCTGATCGCGGCCGGACGTCTGGGCTCGACGCCGGTCGCCATCGTCGAGAACGGCAGCCGGCCGGACGAGCGGGTCCTGACCGGCCGGCTGGACGGGCTGGGCGTCCTGGTGCGCGGCGCCGACCTGACCGGTCCGGCCCTGCTGTTCGTCGGCGAGACGGCGGCGTTTTCGGCGGCCCAACTGGACGTGCGGGCGGAGGTGGCGGCGTGAAGATCGTAACCGCCAACCGTCTGTCGGATGGCCGCGTCATCTATGCGGGCGTCGGATCTCAGCCGGTCGAGGGCATCGACCAGGCCTCGGTGCTGGACGAGACCACGGCCGAGATCGTGCTGGCCGAGGTCGCCGGGCGACCGGACATCTTCGTCAATCCCTATCTGGTCGAGGTTCAGGACCATGTCCCCTCGGGTCGCGATCGGCTGAAGGAGCGGATTCGTTCTGCCGGACCGACTGTCGGGCACAGCGTCGCGGGAGGCGTGGGCTGATGTATCGTTATGACGAGTTCGACCACGCCCTGGTGCGTGAACGGGTCGAGGAGTTTTCCGACCAGGTGGCGCGCCGGGCGTCCGGCGCCCTGAGCGAGGACGAGTTCAAGCCGCTGCGGCTGATGAACGGGGTCTATCTTCAGCTCCACGCCTATATGCTGCGGGTCGCCATTCCCTATGGGACGTTCAACAGCCGGCAGATGCGCCAGCTGGCCCATATCGCCCGCACCTATGACAAGGGCTACGGCCATTTCACCACGCGCACGAACATCCAGTACAACTGGCCGGCCCTGACCGACCTGCCGGCGATCCTGAGCGATCTGGCCGATGTCGAGATGCACGCCATCCAGACGTCGGGGAACTGCATCCGCAATACCACGACCGACGTCTTCGCCGGGGCGGCGGACGACGAGATCGAGGATCCGCGCCCGTGGTGCGAGATCATCCGCCAGTGGTCCACCATCCACCCGGAATTCAGCTTCCTGCCGCGTAAGTTCAAGATCGCGGTGATCGGGGCGGAGAAGGATCGGGCGGCGATCCGCACCCATGACGTGGGCCTTCAGATCGTGCGTGGCGAGGATGGCGGGACCGCCTTCCGCGTCTTCGTCGGCGGCGGGCAGGGGCGGTTGCCGCACATCGGGCAGGAGATCGCTTCGGCCGTTCCAGCGGCGGACCTGCTGGCCTATCTGACCGCCATCCTGCGGGCGTGGAACCTGCTGGGGCGGCGCGACAATATCCATAAGGCGCGGATCAAGATCCTTGTCGCCTCGGTCGGGCTGGAGGCCTTCCGCGAGGAGGTGGACAAGCACTACGCCACCCTGCGCCACGAAGACCTGCGGATCCCCGAGGAAGAGGCCGAGCGGATCAAGGCCTAT
>JBKBXN010000061.1:0-14726 GCA_046314055.1 Brevundimonas sp. | reverse complement strand
GGCTCGGAGTAGGAGAGACCCTGATGCGCCACGGCGCCGCCCATCGTAAACTCGGTCGCACGAGCAGCCACCGCACCGCCATGTTCGCGAACATGGCCGCCTCGCTGATCAAGCACGAGCAAATCACCACGACCCTGCCCAAGGCGAAGGAACTGCGTCCCTTCGTCGAGAAGCTGGTCACCCTGGCCAAGAAGGGCGATCTGCACGCTCGTCGTCAGGCCATCAGCCAGGTTCGCGACGTGCCGCAAGTCGGCAAGCTGTTCGAAACGCTCGGCCCGCGCTACAGCGAGCGTAACGGCGGCTATATCCGCATCATGAAGGCGGGCTTCCGTCACGGCGACAACGCCCCGATGGCCGTGATCGAGTTCGTCGATCGCGACGTCGAAGCCAAGGGCAAGGACTCCGGTCCGGTCCTGGCCTTCGAAGGCGACGACGAGGCTTAAGCCTTTCGTCTCTGACGAGACTGATGTTCGAAAGGGCGGCCGGAGCGATCCGGCCGCCCTTTTGCTTTGACCGGACATGAGGCAAGAGGCGCGGATGTCCGCTCTCATCGTCGATTATCGCCCCGACCACGCCGCCGCCTGGGCGCGGCTGAACCAGGCCTGGCTGGCCGAGGGCGGGTTTTCCGTCGAGGCCAAGGACCGGCGGTCCATCGACGATCCGCACGGGGTCTTTATCGCCGGCGGCGGCCGAATCTTCATCGTGGAACGGGAGGGGGAGGCGGTCGGCTGCTGCGCCCTGATCCGCATTCCGGACGGGTTCGAGGTGTCGAAGATGACGGTGACGCCCGCCGCGCGCGGTCTGGGCCTGGCGCGGCGCCTGCTGGAGGCCTGCGAGACGGCGGCTCGCGAGGCGGAGGCGAGGCATCTGTATCTCGAGACCAACAGCGCCCTGAAGCCGGCCATCGCCCTGTACGAAAGCTTCGGCTTCCTCCACCTGCCGTCCCGCCCGACCCCCTACGCCCGCGCCGACGTCTTCATGGAGAAGCGGTTCTAGCCGGTGAAGGCCTCGCCCAGGGCCAGAATCCATATGAGCAGAACGCACAGGCCGTAGGCCATCTTGTCCAGGCGGGTGCGTCGGGGCGGGCGCGGCGGCGGGTCCAACTGAGGCATGGGCCGGGTTGGAGCCGATTTCCCTGGACGCCGAAATCGATTAAGCGGGCAGGGGTCTGTGAGGGAAAGTCACATGAAGCCCGCCGCGCCGCCGCCGTTGAATGCCCTGCGCACCTTCGAGGCCTTCGCTCGCCACGGCAGTATGACCCGCGCCGCCGCCGAGCTTTGCGTCACCCATGGCGCGGTCAGTCGCCAGATCGCGGCCCTGCAGGCGTCCCTGGGCGTGGTGCTGGTGTCCGGCCCCCGCCACGCTCTGGTCCTGACCGAGGCGGGGGTGCAATTGGCCGAGCGGCTGACCCCGGCCTTCGGCGCCATAGCCGACGCGGTCCAGGCGACCCGCCACGGCGCCGCGCGAGAGATCGAGATTTCGTGCCTGGGCACCTTCGCGCTGAAATGGCTGATCCCCCGCTTGCCGGACTTTCTCGAGGCCCATCCCGAGGTTCGGGTGCGGCTGTCGGAGTCCTATTCGCCGGTCGATTATCGGCGGGATCGATTCGACGGGGCGATCCGCATCATCGAGCCGGACGAGGTTCATCCGCGCGCCCAGGCGACACGTTTCCTGCCTCAGCATCAGGGACCGGTCGGGGCTCCGGCGGTGATGGCGCGATTTCCGACCCTGGCGGCCGTCGCCGACGCACCGCGCCTGCGCTCCGCCACCTTCCGCCGGGCCTGGCCCGCCTGGGCCATTCTGGCCGGGCTGGATTTGCCTCCGGCCAAGGTGGAGCGTGAATTCGCGCATAATCATTCGATGGTCGAGGCCGCCGTGTCGGGCATGGGCGTCGCCATCGCGCCTTGGGCCTTCGTGGCGCCGGACGTCGCGGCGGGGCGTCTGGCGGCGCCCTTCGGCTTTGTCGAACGTCCGTCCTGGTTCGCCTTCCTGCGTCCGGACGGACGGCGGGATCCGGCGGTGGACGCGTTTCGCGACTGGCTGGTGGCCCAGGGGCAAATCAGTCCCCCGCCGCCGGGCGTGCCGCCGATCGTCTGAGGGCAAACGCCTGCCAGCGCGCGCAACCGTATGGATAACCCTAGGGCGGACAATGGTTTGCGCTCTTTGCGCCGCCATCTTCTAAGCACGGTCGTGGCAGGGCGCATACGGGTCGGACGAGTGATGCGCGCCGTCTGCCTCCGGAAGAAGGCACGAAATAGACCCCCAAAAATGGGGGTGGACTGGGTCTATTTCGCCCGAGATCCCGCCGCTCCTTATCAAGGCTGAAATGGGTTGCAATTGCGAGTCGTTCGCGTCAATTGAGCGCCCACGGCCAAGGTTTCGCGGATGTCGCGCCGCCCGGGCCGCGCCGCAGCGCTCCCCGCGCGGCAGTTTCCAGATCTGGAGTTCATCCCGTGCGCAGTCGCCGCCCTCTAGCCGCCGCCCTTGTGATCAGCCTGGCCGTGCCAGCCTCCGCCCTTGCTCAGGCCCAGACCGGCAGCGGCCCGATCCGACCCGCAGGCGGACATAGCCGCACGGCCTTCATCCAGGGCTATGACGCGAATCGTGACGGCCGCGTGGACCGGGCCGAGTACGACGCCCTGCGCGAGGCCCGCTTCAAGGCCGCCGACGCCGATGGAAACGGCGTTCTGACGGAAGACGAGTATGTGGCGGAATACGCCGGGCGCCTGCGCTCGCAATACGCCGACGCCTCGCGCCCCTCGGACGAGATGTTCGAACGCCAGCTGAAGCAGGCCGTGGTGCGGTTCTCGGTGATCGACCGTGACCGCGACGGTCAGCTGACCCCCGAGGAGAACCAGGCCGTGGCCCTGCGCACCTTCGAAGAGCATGACACCGACAAGGACGGCGTGGTGTCCCCCACGGACCCGGAGCCCAAGCCCGAGACAGATGGCGACGCCGCTCCGGCCGCGCCCCGGTCATGAGCAGGGTTTCGCTCTGTCTCGGGACGGCGGTCGCCGTTCTCGGCGCGACCGGCGCATCCGCCGCAGACCTCAGCGTCGAACTGGACGTGCCGACCCAGACCTCGGCCGCCTATCACAAGCCCTATCTGGCCCTGTGGATCGAGCGCGCCGACGGCGCTCCGGTGGGGACCCTATCGGTCTGGTACGACCTCCGCGTCCGGCACGGCAACGGAACCGTCTGGCTGCGGAACCTGAGGACCTGGTGGCGCAGCGGCGGCCAGGCCCTGACCCTGCCGGCCGACGGCGTCAGCGGCGCGACCCGCGCGCCCGGCCGTCAGATACTGCGCTTCAAGGGCGACCAGGGCGTTCTCGCCGGCCTGCCTGACGGCGACTATCAGCTGGTGGTCGAGGCGGCGCGAGAGCAGGGCGGCCGCGAGGTGGTCCGGGCGCCGTTCCAGTGGCGGAGCCGGGCGCGTGCCGCTCGAACCGAAACGCGAGCCGCCGGCTCGAGCGAACTGGGCGCCCTGACGGTGGCCGTTCTCCGATGACTTGAGCCGCCGCTGGCCCAAGGGGGCACTCCATCCAACAGATGCAAATGCGACGCAAACCTAGTCGGTGGAAAGCCGACGACCAAAGGACCAACTTCCGATGACCTCCTCTCTCGCCACCCCCCTGAACCGCCGGCTTCTGGGCGCGTCCGCCATGGCCTTGGTCCTGTCCGTCTCAGGCCAGGCCCTTGCTCAGACGACGTCGCAAACCGACGCGGCCGACGACGCCACGACCCAGCTCTCGCTGGGCAAGATTGTCGTTTCCGCCGGCGTCGAGAAGATCGCCACCGACACGCCCCAGGCGGTCACCGTGCTGAACCAGGACGACATCGACGACACCCAGGCCTCGACCATCGGCGACCTGCTGGACGATGTTCCGGGCGTCTACACCGCCGGCGGCGCCAGCAATCTGGGCCAGACCTTCAACATCCGCGGCATGACCAGCAACCGGGGCGAGGTGCTGATGCTGGTCGACGGGGTCGAGAACTATTTCGAGGGCTACCGCATGGGCGCCTTCTTCTCGGAGCCCGAACTGTACAAGCGGGTCGAGGTGCTGCGCGGCCCAAGCTCCTCGACGCTTTACGGCTCGGGCGCCCTGGCCGGTGTGATCAACTTCACGACCAAGGACGCGTCGGACTTCCTGACGGGCGACGACCGTTTCGCACTGCGGACGCGGTTCGGTTATGAGTCGAACGGGGATGGGAAGCTGGGCTCCATCATCATGGCGACCCGGCCGACCGAAGACGTTGATCTGTTGATCGCCCTGAACGGCCGGACCAGCGACGACTATGAGGACGGCAACGGCGACGTCGTCAGCCCGTCGGACGCCAGCGCCAACTCCGTGCTGGCCAAGGCCCGCTACTATATCGGCGGCGATCGCAAGCACAGCGTCTGGGCCTCGGCCCAGGTGTGGGAGACCGACAGCTATCAGCTGTATGACCAGATCACCGGCTTTACGGCCTTCGGCACCGTGCGCCGGCGCACGCGCGACGAGGCGTTTGTCCTGGGTTACGACAACGGCTTCGAGGGCAATGATCTGCTGGACCTGAAGGCGCAGGTCTCCGTCTCGGAAACCCTGACCGACCAGGACGGCATCGCCCTGGCCAGCAGCCTCGGCTATGCGTCGGAATACAGCTATTCG
Source organism: Brevundimonas sp. (assembly GCA_046314055.1). Classification (GTDB taxonomy): domain Bacteria; phylum Pseudomonadota; class Alphaproteobacteria; order Caulobacterales; family Caulobacteraceae; genus Brevundimonas. Next base: position 10,077 of record JBKBXN010000061.1, on the reverse strand, counting down.
ACCGTTCAGGCCCGACTGGAGAACACCTCCAAGTTCACCCTGTCTCCGGATTGGACCGCCTTCGTCAGCGCCGGTCTGCAGTACTACAGCCAGGAACGGCGCAACCCCCGCTACAAGGCTGACGGCAGCCCGCTGAGCAATGGGGCGACCACCCACCCGGAAGGCGACACGACCCGGTACGGCGGCTTCGTCCAGGCCGAGATCCTGTGGCGCGACAAGCTGGTGATCACCCCCGGCCTGCGGATCGATCATACCGAACTGAGCCCCGGCGCCGGGGTCGTGGTCGGCGGCGGATCGACCGCCGTGCCGGAGGATGCGACCAACACCGGCTATTCGCCCAAGCTGGCCGTCCTCTACAATCTGACCGACTATCTGAACGTCTTCGGCTCGGTGGCCCATACCGAACGGATGCCGATCCTGGACGAGGTCTACAGCCGCTCGGGAACCGCCCCGGTCAACCTGAACCTCGACCCCGAGAAGTCCAACAACTACGAGCTGGGGGCGTCGCTGACCCTGCGCGGTCTGGTCACCCCGTCCGATCGCATGAACGCCAAGCTGACCGCCTTCAACAACAAGGTGGAGAACCTGATCACCTCGGCCTCCGCCACCTCGGGCTATTTCATCAATGTGGGCGAGGCCAAGTACGAGGGCTTCGAGGTCGAGGCCGAATATGCGACCCGCGCCCTGATCGCTCGGGCCTCCTACGCTACGGTGGACGCCACGAACGAGACGACGGGCGTCCTGCTGAACACACGTCCGGCCGACGAACTGAACCTGAACCTGGGTTATGTTCTGAGCGATCTGGACCTGACGGTCGGCTGGCGCGGCGAGTTCGTCAGCGGCATCACCAACTACAACGCAACGACAGGCGCTGTGTCCTCGACCGTGGACAGCTACAATGTCCACGACCTCTATGCGACCTGGCGGCCCCGCAGCGGCAGCCTGGCGGGCATGGACGTCCGGGTTTCGGTCGACAACGTCCTGGACGACTATGTGAAGAACAACCTCGCCTCGTTCGCTGGTCAGGGGCGCAGCTTCAAGCTGAGCCTCGGCAAGACCTTCTGACGCCAGTGGTTCTGTCGCGCAAAGGGCGCTTGTGCGCCCTTACGGCCTCCGTTCTTTTGAACGGAGGCCTGCTGCTGGCCGCTGTGAGCCAGCCGATGGAACGGACCTTGTTCATCGAACCCCAGGCCATGGTGGTCGAGTTGATCGGACCCGAACATGGCGTGGCCGTGCCGGACAGCCTGAAGTCCGATACGCCCAAGGACCAGCCGAGCAAGACCGCAGCGTCGGCCCCGCCGACGCCGCCGACGCGTGCGCCGACGCGCCTTAGTCCTGTTCCGGCGGCCGACCCCATCCTGTTTAGGCCGCAGGAGGTCAAGACGGCGGCGCCGCCAACGCCAGCGCGTCCTATCGCTGCCGAGAGCGCGCCTCCGCCGCCGTCGACGGGACGCTCAGCCGACGCTCCACCCAGTGCGGTCGCGGCTCCGCCGTCCAAGCCCGGCCCGCCTGCTGGCGGAACCGTGAACGCCCCCGTGTCGCTGAGCGGCGCCCAGGGCGACGCCTATGGCGCCCGCGTGCGCGCCCATCTGGAGGCGTACAAGATCTATCCGCGCGGCGCGAAGCGACTGCGCCAGACCGGCGTGGTCACAGTCCGGTTCGTCATTGATCGGGAGGGGCAGGTGATCGCGTCCCGCATCGTCGCAGCGTCGGGTGTGCCGGCGCTGGACGAGGAGGCGATGGCCATGCTGGCGCGGGCCAGCCCCGTTCCGCGCCCGCCGCCGGGCGTGCCCGGCGCGCAGATCGAGATGCGGACGCCGGTCGAGTTCTCGCTGGAGAACTGACCGACGTCCGAACCTGCGCGTCTATTCCTTGGACAGGTCCTGGCGTTGGAACCAGGCGATAGACGCCGCGACCGGCACGACGCACCACAGGACCAAGCTGGTGATCGCCTTCATGACCACGCCATCCGGCAGGGGCATGGGGCCGGGGGACACCGCCGCCTTCAGCGTGTCATAGGCCAGGCCGGGCATGAGCAACTGGGAGGCCCAGTCTGCGGGCGACCACCCGAGAATGGGCATCAGCGGTCCTCCGAGGATCGTCTGGACGAAACCCAGGGCCCAGGGCACGAACAGGGCCGCCAGCAGCGACCGGCTGACCACTGCCGCCAGAAGGGCGATGAGGCCGTACTGGACGATGCGGATGTAGGACAGCAGCCAGGTGAGCAGGAACTCGACCAGTTTGAAGTCGGTCAGGTCAAAGCTCATCGGCCGACCGGTCACGAGGGCCTGGGAGATGAAATAGATGAAGGCGGCGACCAGGGTCGTCAGCATGGCGATCATGGCCAGGGCCTTCATCACCCCGATCTTGCCCAGTAGCAGCCAGGGGCGGCCGTTGCGGGCGCTGATCAGACGCCAGGTCTCCCAGCGATAGTCGCCCGCATAGACCGCCGCCGCCGCCAGCAGCATGAAGACCAGCAGCACGCCGTTGGCGCCGTTGCCGGCCGCAAAGCCGAAGGCCTCGGCCAGATTGACCGGTTGATTCCCAAGCTCGGCCGGCAGATTGGCCTTGGCCGCCAGGGCGTCGCCCTTGGCCTTGGTCATGAGCAGATAGATCAAGCCGCCGACAACGATGAGAAGAGGCGTCAGCAGGACGCTGCAGAAGATCGCGGTTCGATTCCGCGAGATGCGATAGGCCTCGGATTTCAGCGCATCAACCAGCATGGTCGGTCCCCTTCGCAGGCGTGCCCTGCACGCCGGTCCAGCCGGTCTCGCTCATGAAGACGTCTTCCAGGTCGGCGCCGATCCAGCGGGCTTCTTCGACATCGACGCCGGCCTCGACCAGGGCGCGGATCGTCGCCGCCGCCTCGGCGCGCGGCACGGCGGCGACCAGGGCGTCGCCGTCCAGGGTCGCCCGGTCGCCCAGCACCGCCATGGCCTTGGCCAGGGGGGTGACCGACAGGCGCAGGCGTTCGCCCGAGGCCGTCAGGTCCGAGACCCGCCCTTCGGTGATCACCTTGCCCTTGTTGAATATGGCGACGCGGTCGCAGACGCGTTCGACCTCTTGAAGTTGGTGGCTGGCCAGGATGACGGTGACGCCGTCGTCGTCGGCCAGGCTGCGGATCAGGGCCCGCATCTCCTGGATGCCGGGCGGATCCATGCCGCTGGTCGGTTCATCCAGAATGACCAGATCCGGCTTGGTCATCAGGGCGGCGGCGACGCCCAGCCGTTGCAGCATGCCGACCGAAAAGCCGCGCACCCGGCGGTCCGCCGCCTCGGTCAGGCCGACCCGCTTCAGCCAGGCCTCGATATCTGCGGTCGCCACCCCGCCGTGGGCGTGGCCCAGCCAGACCAGGACCTGACGCGCGGTCATGAAGGGCGGGAAGCGGGGCGTCTCGATCATTGAGCCCATCCGCCGCGTCGCCGCCGGATCGCCGATCCGACCGCCCATGACGGTGGCCTCGCCCTCGGTCGGGCGGATCAGGCCCAACAGGGTGCGGAACAGCGTCGACTTGCCGGCGCCGTTGGGGCCGAGGATGCCATAGACCCCGCCGCGCGGGATCGACAGGGTCAGGCCATCCAGGGCCTTCACCGTCCCATAGGTCTTGGTCAGGCCGCGGATTTCGATGACGGTTTCCATGAGGCGAGCTTGGCGTGCGAACGCGGTTCCCACAAGCCGTCGCGCGGCTGTCGCCCATTAAGTTTAGGCAATGGTTCCGTGTCGCTTCGGAGCTCTCCCATGTCCCGCTTCCTGATTTCCGGGCTGGCGCTCGCCGCCGCACTGGCGGTTGCGTCCTGCGCCGGCGCCCCGGCCTCGACCGCGCCGGTCGCGCAATCCCCGGTCGTTTCGACCGTTGCGACTCGGGTGGACCGTCCGGACCGGGTGATTCTGATCTCCATCGACGGTTTCAGCCCCGACTATCTGGGCAAGGGAGCGACCCCGGTCCTGGACGGTCTGGTCGCCGGGGGCGCTTTCGGGCCGATGCGCCCGTCCTTTCCCAGCGTGACCTTCCCCAACCATTATACCCTGGTCACGGGCCTGCACCCGGACCACCACGGGATCGTCGGAAACCGCTTCACCGACGCAGAATTGGGCGTCTTCACCATGGCCAGCAAGGAGAGCGGCTTCTGGGACCAGGCCGAACCGATCTGGGTCACGGCCGAGAAGGCGGGCGTCCGCACCGGGACCATGTTCTGGCCGGGGTCCGAGGTCGAGATCGACGGCGTGCGGCCCACCCGCTGGGCGCCCTTCGACAAGTCGATGTCGGGCGACGCCCGCGTGGATCGGGTCCTGTCCTGGCTGGACCTGCCCGCTGATCAACGGCCGAAGTTCGAGACCCTCTATTTCGACATCGTCGACACCGCCGGTCACCACTACGGGCCGGATGCGGCCGAGACCCGCGCCGCCGTCGCCTCGGTGGACGCCTCCATCGGCCGGCTGATCGAGGGATTGAAGGCGCGGGGCTTGTATGACCGCACCCTGCTGGTCCTTGTGTCCGATCACGGCATGGCCGCCACCTCGCCCGACCGGGTGGTGTGGATCGACGACATCGTCGACCCGGCCTTGCTTCAGATCGGTTACGGCGGCGCGGTCCTGACCGCCGACCCCGCGCCGGGCCGTGCGGCCGAGGTGCAGCAGAAACTGGTCGGTCGTCATCCGCATATGGAATGCTGGAACAAGGCGGACGTCCCCGCCCGCCTGGTCTATGGCTCCAATCCGCGCGTGGCTCAGATCGTCTGCCTGGTCGAGACCGGCTGGCTGACGGCCACACGCGACCGGCCTGTCACGCGGCCGGGCGGGGCTCACGGCTATGACAACCAAGCGCCCGAGATGCAGGCCCTGTTCATCGCCCACGGCCCCGGCGTGATCCCCGGCCGCCGCCTGACCGACCTCGACAGCGTCGACGTCCAGCCCTTCCTGGCCCGCATGCTGGGCATAGTCGCGCCCCAGGGCGACGGTCGGCCCGAAGACACGCTGCCGATCACCGAGCGCTGACAGCCCAGCATGTCGTCAATTCCATAGAGCTCTGCGCGAGGTCATTCAGCGGATTTTGGGGGCTGCCGCATTCTGCGGTTGAGGTCCTTCAGTTTTGCGATCTGCTGCACGGTTTCCGGCACCTGATCCAGGGCGAAGACAAACCGCCAGACGTAGGAGAAGATGGCGTAGACATCGCCCGCCTGGACCGCGTCGCTTGCGGCCAACCGCCACAAAGCCGCGCCGATCAAGACGATGACGCTGAGTTCCATCAAACCGAAAGCCCGTGCCTGAGAATCCGACAACCGGATACGCCACCATGCCAAGGCGTTGAAATGACGAACGACCGTGCTCGGGCGACCCCGGCCCAGCAAGGCGACCTCGCGTTCCAACCGGTCGTTCAATCCTCTGTTCAGGACGGTCGCGCGTCGGCCCAGGGCCATGTTGATGAAGGTCAAGGGCACGATCAGCGCAAGACAGATCAGGCCGACGACATGGTCCAGCGAGATCAGCACAGCCATGGCCGTGATCAGTCCAACCGCAGCGGTGAGGGCTCCGGGAACGTCCTTTTCCAGGAAGTCGACATATTCGCGCGACAGCATGGCGCGGGCTGTGATCAGGGTGGGAGGCACGCCTTCGGCATGGGCGCGGATCACGAACTGACCGGCCAGGTCGGCGTAGACCCGCGTAAACACTCGAGTGTCGTACATCTTCGCCGCGACTTCCGTGGCCATCATCATCAAGTGCCACGCCGCCAAAGCCATGATGGGGCGGTAGTCGCGCGCCAGCACCCCATTGATCGCGAAAGCCGTCACCAGGGGATAAAGCTGGCCTGACAGATGGGCCAGAACCGTCAACCCGTAGGCAGACCCGAGGGATCTCGCATGGCTGCGGGCGACGCCGAGTATCATCGGTCAGGCGTAGTTGAAGCTGATCGAGATGCGGTCGGACTTGGCCTGGTTGGTCGGCACCTCATGCCTCAGCCAGCTTTCCCACATCAGGATCGTGCCGGCATGGGGTCGCAGATAGACGAAGGGGCGTTCGGCCTCGGGGGCGTCGTCCGTGACGCCGGGGCGGGCCATCATGAAGGGCAGGCGGGGGTCTTCCAGCTTCAGGGACGAGGCGCCGTCCGGGACGTCGATATAGACGGTGCCCGACAGATAGGCGTGCGGGTGGATATGGCCGGTGTGGCCGCCGCCCGGCTTGAGGATGTTGACCCAGAGGTTGTCCAGACGCGGCTTGCGCGCCAGGTCGAAGTTCAGGGCCTGGGCATAGGCGAGGGCGTGGCGGTCGAGGTGGCGCTTCAGATCGGCGAATTCGGGGAAGCGTTGCGGCAGGTCGTTCAGCGAGGCGTAGGAGGTGTAGCCCCGATAGGCGTTGTCGCGACACCAGCGACGGCCGGCCGCGTCCTCTTCCGCCATCATTCGGACGACGTCGATCAACTGTTCATTGAGGTCGCTCCAGCCTCGGCTGTCGGCGAGAGAGGCCTCATAGACCTGGGTGACGAAGAGGGAGCGCAGGGACATGGGAGGGGCTTAAAGCTTGTGGAGCCGGCTGAAAACTCCTTCCATCATCGGTCGGGCGAACGGCTGTGCAGGCGCGCACGATCCCGCTAAGACTTCGGCATGTTCAAGTCCGTCCTGGTCGCCAATCGCGGCGAAATCGCCTGTCGTGTCTTCCGTACCGCCAAGCGGATGGGAATACGCACCATCGCCGTCCATTCCGAGGCCGACGCCAACGCCCTGCACGTGCGTGAGGCGGACGAGGCGGTGTTGATCGGGCCGGCGGCGGCGCGCGAATCCTATCTGGACGGGACCAAGGTGCTGGCCGCGGCGAAGGCCACGGGGGCCGAGGCGATCCACCCCGGCTATGGCTTCCTGAGCGAGAACGCCGAGTTCGCCGAGGCGGTGGCGGCTGCGGGGCTGATCTGGATCGGGCCCGACCCGGCTTCGATCCGCGCCATGGGGCTGAAGGACGCGGCCAAGGAATTGATGATCCAGGCCGGGGTGCCGGTGACGCCGGGGTATCTGGGCGCGGACCAGTCGGAAGAGACCCTGACGGCCGAGGCGGCGCGGATCGGCTACCCGGTGCTGATCAAGGCGGTCGCGGGCGGCGGCGGCAAGGGGATGAAACGGGTCGATGATCCGGCCGATTTCGCCGCAGGGCTGGCCAGCGCCAAGCGGGAAGGGGCGGCGGCCTTCGGCGATGACCGGGTGCTGATCGAACGCTACATCACCCGGCCGCGCCATATCGAGGTGCAGGTGTTTGGCGATAAACACGGGGATGTCGTGCATCTGTATGAGCGCGACTGTTCCCTGCAACGCCGCCACCAGAAGGTGATCGAAGAGGCGCCGGCGCCGGGCATGAGCGAGGCCGTGCGCGCCGCCGTGACGGGGGCGGCGATCAAGGCCGCCAAGGCGGTCAACTATGTCGGGGCCGGGACCATCGAGTTCATCGCCGACGCCTCGGACGGGCTGAAGGCGGACGGGATCTGGTTCATGGAGATGAACACCCGGCTGCAGGTCGAGCACCCGGTGACCGAAAGCGTGACCGGCGTCGATCTGGTCGAATGGCAGTTCCGGGTCGCTGCGGGCGAGCCTCTGCCGTTGAAGCAGGATCAGATCCGACTGAACGGCTGGGCCATGGAGGCGCGCCTCTATGCTGAAGATCCGGCGAACGGGTTTCTGCCGTCGATCGGGCGGCTGGAGCATTTCGTCATGCCGGACGGAATTCGGGTCGACACTGGCGTGGAACAGGGCGGCGAGGTCAGCCAGTTCTACGATCCGATGATCGCCAAACTGATCGTGCATGAAGACACGCGCAAGGCGGCGGCGGCGCGTCTGGCTGTGGCGGCGGGCGAGGTCGAGGTCTGGCCGGTCAAGACCAATGCGGGCTTCCTGAAACGCTGCCTGGACCATCCGCGCTTTGTGGCGGGGGATGTGGATACGGGGTTCATTGCGGCGGAGGAGGGGACGTTACAACCCGTCGAGGCCACCGAGGCGACGCTTGCGGCCCTGACCCTGATCGCGGAGGCGGCTAGCGATGTAGAGGCGAGCGGGTCTGACCGGTTCGGCCCGTGGGGCGGCCAGCCGGGCCTGTCGTATGGGGTTCGCTTGAACGCGCCTGCTCAGACAACGGTGTGGGCGCATTTGGACGGTCGTGCCGCTTCCGGCGCCGTAGCGCCGGTCGAGACGGGATGGCGCGGCGCCCAGGGCATGACGGCGCAGGTGGGCTTCGATCAGGTGCAGGCTGGAGACCGCCTGTTCGGCTATCAGGTTGTCGATGACGGTTTCGTTCTGTTCGTGGACGGCGAGGCGCGTCGAGTGACGCCGTATCGGGCCGCTGTGGGCTCTGGCGCCGGGGCCGTCTCCGACGGGTCTCTCCGCGCGCCCATGCCGGGCAAGGTGGTCGCGGCTCCGGTAAAAGCCGGAGAGGCCGTCGCCAAGGGCCAGCCGGTCGTGGTGCTGGAAGCCATGAAGATGGAGCACGCCCTGATCGCTCCCTTCGACGGGGTGATCGAAAGCGTCGCGACCGTCGGAGATCAGGTGGTGGAGGCTGCCGTCCTGGCGGTGGTGAAGGCGGCGGACTAAAGCCCGAGGCCGCCCAGCGGCCGCGTCTGGATCGAGTCGTCCATCTTGGCCATCAAGCCGTAGATCGGACGCCAGGCGCCGCTTTCACGCAGACCTTCGCTCCACGACTGATGGGTCGGTTGATCGACCCAGACTTCCGTCACCCAGAGGATGTCGTCGTCGGCCAGATCATGCGCGACGATATAGGAATGACAGCCGTGTTTTCTGACGGCGGGATCCATCAGCAGAAGCGCAAGTTCGTTGCGGCGGCCAGGATACGACGTTAGGCGCGTGATCAATCCGTACATACTCGTTCCGTGGCGTCTGGTGGAGCGACGCGCGCGATCATGGATAGCGTTCACAGATTAAAGAATGTGGCCAAGGCGTCTAAGGGAGACTACGTGGGCGCCATGCCGCTTCACATGATCAAACTAGGCGTCGGGGTGCCGGACGTCGAATGGCTGGAGACCCGCGCCGCCAAAGGCGGTCCCTTGGTCGTTCACACGCGCATGACGCCCAAACGCGCGCCCGAGATCGAGGACGGCGGATCGCTGTATTGGGTGGTGAAGGGCGTGATCGTCTGCCGCCAGCCCGTTTTGGACATCTCCACTCTGGGCGAGGGTAAGCAGAGCCGCTGCGAAATTAGCCTTGCGCCCCAGGTGATCCGCACAGCCCCGATGGCGCGGCGGCCCTTCCAGGGCTGGCGTTATTTCGAGCCCAAGGACGCGCCGGTGGATATGACCGAACTGGATGCGGGCGAGGCGCCGGAGGAACTGGTGCGGCAACTTCGCGAATTGGGCGCCTGGTAGCCCCCAACCCCCAAAGTTTTTGGGAGTTGACCCGGACCCGCGCGCATGGCCTGTGCCGCCTCCGATGATCGCGCTCAGCCCCAAGACCCGCACCGCCTTCCACGACCTGCTGCACCTGGCCTGGCCGGTCATCCTGGCGCGGATCGGCATCATGACCATGGGTCTGACCGACGCCATAGTGGTGGGGAATTTCTCCAGCCGGGAACTGGCCTTCCACTCCCTGGCCTGGGCGCCGACGGCGATCGTGGTGACGACGGCGGTCGGGCTGATGCTGGGCGTGCAGGTGATGACGGCGCGGATGCTGGGCGAGGGGCGTCGGCACGCGGTCGGCTCGGTGCTGCGCCGGGGCATGACCTATTCGCTGCAGATCGGGGTCGTCTCGATGATCGCCCTGATCGTCATCGGCCCCTGGGGCTTGGGCAAGCTGGGACTGGAGGACGGACTGGCCGAAGGGGCAGGGCCGGCTCTGGTGGTCTTTGCGCTGTCCATGCCCTTCTATCTGATCTCGGTGACGGGTCAGTTCTTCCTTGAGGCCCTGGGGCGGCCCAAGCCGGGGATGGTCGCCATGTGGGTGGCGAACGGCGTCAATCTGGTCCTGAACATCGTGCTGGTGCCGGATCTGCTGGGCATCGGCTTCGACGGGGCCTTCGCCTCGGCCTGGGCGACGTTCGGGGCGCGGGCGGCGCTGGCGATCTTCCTGGTGGTCTATATTCTACGCCTGCCCG
>JBKBXN010000060.1:0-14851 GCA_046314055.1 Brevundimonas sp. | reverse complement strand
TTCTTCGTCAAGGACGGCGTGCTGCACACGCCCAAGGTCGAGCACATCCTGGACGGCATCACCCGCCAGACGGTGATTGAGATCGCCAGGTCCAAGGGAATCGAGGTCGTGGTGCGCGACATCATGCCGGAAGAACTGTCGGACTTCTCGGAGTGCTTCCTGACCGGCACGGCCGTCGAGGTGACGCCGGTGGCCGAGGTGGGCGATTATCGCTTCACCCCGGGCGCCCTCTCGCTGGACCTGATGGAGACCTACGGCCGGCTGGTGCGCCGCCAGGCCTAAGGCGGCGTCACCAACGCAGGGCGAAGCGGCCGACGGCGGCGCCGATCAGGCCGGCGGCCGCGATCCCCAGCGTATACCAGGTGGCGACGAAGGCGGCGGTCGCCTCGCCACAGTGCAGAAGTCCGTAAGCGGTGGCGGCGAGGCCGCCCGTCGCAAGACCCAGCGCCAGACCGGCCGTCGTCGGCCGTGTCGGCGCCAGCCGCCGCGCCGACAGGAAGACCAGCGGTGCGGCGAAGGCCGAGACCAGCACGATGTTGCGGCCGCAGATGGTCCAGGTCCCTCCAAGCCAGTCGGCCATCCGCTGCTCCGGCGGGGTCAGGCTCATCTCGATCCCGCCCCACAGCAAGGCCACCGCCACGACGGCGAGCATGGCGAAGGCCGCCGGACGCGGATCGACGCCGGGCCGCCCCAGCCGTGTCGCCAGCCAGATCCCGGTTCCCGCCAGGGCGGCGGTATAGAGCCCCTTCAGCCAGGGGATGGGCCCCTGCAGCGCCTGGCCCAGATCCGACCGGACGCCCAACAGCAGGGCCACGGCCGCCACGGCCGTCAAGGCGGCGGCGGCGAGCAGCACGGCGCTGGGCCGTGCGGGCTTGGCCGGCTCAAGTCCGGCGGCCAGGGCGTCGATCAGGTCGTCAGTCTTCATCTGGATTCACGCTGGCGACCAGCGTCTTCATGGAGCGGTGGACGCTGACCTTGGCCGCGCCCTCGGTAAAGCCGTTGCGCTGGGCGGCTTCGGCCAGGCTGAACCCGCCGACCCGCACATCCTCGATGAGGCGGCGCTGGCGCAGCGGGAGAATGGACAGGACCTTCTTCAGGTCGCGGCGCACGACGCCGTCCTCGACGGTGTGTTCGGCCAGCAGCACCGACGCCTCCTCCAGCGGCACGTCGGGACGGCGGCCCTGGCGGCGGAAATGATCGATCAGCTTGTAGCGCGCGATCGCATAGGCCCAGGCCGTGAACGGCAGCGACCGGTCATAGGTCGCGCGCTTGGCGTGAATGGCGATCAGGCAGTCCTGCACGAGATCCTCCGCATCGGCTTCGCAGCCGATCAGGCGACGTTTGAAAAAGGGGGTCAGGGCGCCGCGCATCTCGGACAGCAGGGCGCGCCAGGCCACGGGGTCGCCGTCGAGACCCCGTAACATAAGACGTTTGAGCTCGGCTTCCTTGTCGACCACGCAGCATCCCATTCGCGCCGGACACCGCGAAGGTTACATGCCTGGTACGGATCGGCGACGAATTCTTTTTTCGGCTCGTCGGCGTAACCTTGGCCGCGCCGCGACCGAAACCCCTCCTGTCAAGCTGGTCCGCCCCGGACGGCTGTCAAACAGGAAACGATCCCATGAACATCTCCACCAAGATCCTGGTCGGCGCCGGCGCTCTGCTGGCCCTCGGCGCCAATGCCGCCGCCGCGCAAAACCACCCCACCGCGCAGCAGGAAAACGCCATGGAGAAGTGCTACGGCGTGGCCAAGGCGGGCAAGAACGACTGCGCCGCCGGCCCCGGCACCACCTGCGCAGGCACCTCGGTTCGCGACTATCAGGGCAATGCCTGGAAACTGGTCGCAAAGGGCACCTGCGCCTCGATCCAGACGCCCAAGGGCAATGGTTCGCTGACCCCGATCCCGAACCGCTGATGTCGTCGCTTCCGACCGCCGGACTGGGTCTGAAGCCCCAGCACTATTCGGAGGCCGCGGCTTGTCCGGCGGCCGGAGCCCAGCGCGGCCTGTGGTTCGAGGTTCATCCCGAGAACTACATGGTCGCCGGCGGCCCCCGCCTGTCGTGGCTGGAGACGGTGCGCGCCGTTCGCCCGCTGTCGCTGCACGGGGTGGGCCTGTCCCTGGCCGGTGACGAACGCCCGGATCGCGATCATCTGGCCCGTTTCCGCGCCCTGATCGACCGGTTCGAACCCTTTATGGTGTCCGAACATCTGGCCTGGTCACGACGTGGCGGCGTCTACCACCCCGATCTTCTGCCCGTCCCGCGCAGCCGCGAGATGCTGAACCTGGTGTGCGACCATATCGATGAGGCGCAGCAGGCCCTGGGGAGACGGCTGCTGATCGAAAACCCGTCCGCCTATCTGGCCCTGGCCGGTCATGAGTGGGACGAGGTCGAGTTTTTGGTCGAGATGGCTCGGCGGACAGGATGCGGCCTGCTGATCGACGTCAATAACGTCCATGTCAGCGCCTCGAACATGGGCTTCTCCGCCGAGGCCTGGCTGGACGCCGTGCCCGGCGAGCTGGTGGGCGAAATCCATCTCGCGGGCCATCGGCCCGATCCAGTCTGGGGCGAGGCCCTTCTGATCGACAGCCACGACGCCCCGGTTTCCGAGACCGTATGGGCGCTTTATGATCGTCTGATCGCGCGGATCGGTCCCCGGCCGACCCTGGTCGAGCGCGACGGCGATGTTCCCGAATTCCCGGTCCTTCTGGCTGAACAGGCGCGCGCCGCTGCGGCGCTGATGGCCGTGGAGGCCGTGGCGTGACCGCGTTTCACGCCGCTTTCGCCAGGGCGCTGACCGGCGACCTGGAGTGTCTATGGCCGCACTTGGAGCCGAGCGACCGGACGCTGGGGGCGCTGGCCGTCTATCGCAACACGACGATCAAGGGTCGGATCGACGCCCTCGAAGCCAACTATCCCACCGTGTTGCAGATGGTCGGCGAAGACTGGTTCCGCGCCGCCGCCGCCGCCTTCGTCACCGAACAGCCGGGCGATATGCCGGTCCTGGTCGATTACGGCGCTGGTTTCCCAGATTGGCTGGCCGGCTTCGAGCCGGCTCGGGACATGACTTATCTGGCGCCCAGCGCCAGGCTCGACCGGGCCTGGACCCAAGCTCATCTGGCCAAGGACGCAGCGCCGTTCGAGGCGCGCTCGGCCCCCGCGCTCGGCCCGGCCCTGGCGGGCGTGACGGCCAACCTGCACCCGTCGGTTCAGTTGTTCTGGTTCGAGTGGACCGCGCCCTCGCTCTGGCTGGCGCATCGCTATCCGTCCCCGGACGCGTCTCTTGAATGGCGGGCTGAGGCGGAAGGCCTGCTGGTGCACCGGCCAGGCGCCGAGGTGCAGGCGCGGCGGTTGAGCCGCGCGGAATGGGTCTTTCTGGACGCCTGCCGCCTCAACCGGCCGTTCGGCGTCGCTGCGGCTTCGGCTCAGTTCGCCGCGCGCGGTCTGGATCTGTCCGCCCTTTTCGCCGGCCTCATCGCGCTCGGCGTCTTCACCTCACCCTCGATCCCAAAGGACCGACCATGAATCGCATCGCCGATATTCACCGACGCATCACCGCCGCCGTGCCGGAGGCCGGTCTGGCCCTGCTGCTGCGCGTCGGGATCGCCACGCCCTTCTTCCTGTCTGGGCGGACCAAGGTCGAGGGGCTGCTGACGATCACGCCTTCGACGCGCTATCTGTTCGCCGAGGAATACCGCGTGCCCCTGCTGCCGCCCGACCTGGCGGCTCATCTGGCGACCTATTCCGAACATCTGTTGCCGATCCTGCTGGTGCTGGGTCTGGCGACCCGGCCGGCGGCGGCGGGCTTGCTGGTCATGACCCTGGTGATCCAGCTCTTCGTCGAGCCGGGCGGCTGGCCCGTCCACCTGCTTTGGGCCGGGCCGCTGGCCTATCTGATCGCCCGCGGACCGGGTGCGATCAGTCTGGACCGTGTGCTGAAGATCGACTGATACGCGCGCGCCCCTTGTCAGCCGCGTCACTTTGTCCTTGAAGCGGATGAAGCCGGCGCGGGCCGGGCAGGGGATCGCCTTTTCATGTTCAGTCTGCTGAACCTCCAGAGCCTGTTCGGCCTGGTCGTCATCGTCGCCCTGTGCTGGGCCATCTCCGAGAACCGGCGCGATTTCCCGTGGAAACTGGCCATCGGCGCCGTGGCGGTTCAGGCCGCCTTGGTGCTAGCCCTTTTCGCCATTCCGGGGTCGCGCACCGTTCTGGCGGCGGTGACGGGCGCCATCGACGGCCTGGCGGTCGCCACGGCCCAGGGCACGCGGTTCGTGTTCGGCTATCTGGCCGGGGGGGATCAGCCCTATGCGGTCCAGAACAAGGGGGCCCTGTTCACCTTCGCCTTCAACGTCCTGCCGCTGATCATGGTCATCTCGGCCCTCTCGGCCCTGTTGTGGCACTGGAAGATCCTGAAGTGGCTGATCCGCGGCTTCGGCGTGCTGTTCCAGCGCACCATGGGCCTGGGCGGCGCCTCGGCCCTGGCGGTCGCGGCCAATATCTTCTTGGGCACGATCGAGAGCCCGATCGTCATCAAGGCCTATCTGGACAAGCTGAGCCGGTCCGAGATCTTCCTGATGATGACCGTGGGCCTGGCGACGGTCGCCGGTTCGACCATGGTCGCCTACGCCAGCATCCTGTCCCAGACCCTGCCCAACGCCGCCGGACACGTGCTGGTCGCCTCCATCGTCTCGGCCCCGGCGGGGGTGCTGCTGGCGCGGATCATCGTGCCCGAGCCGGACAAGGAGGCCATCCAGTCGATCAGCTATGACTCTGCGCTGAAGTACGACAGCAGCATCGACGCCATCTCCAAGGGCACGTCGGACGGCCTGATGGTGGTGTTGAACATCTCGGCGGTGCTGATCGTCTTCGTGGCCCTGGTGGCCCTGGTCAACATCATGCTGGGCGGCTTCGTCGTCTTTGGCGAGCCGCTGACGGTCGAACGGATCCTGGGCGTCCTGTTCACCCCCCTGGCCTGGCTGATCGGCGTCGAGACGCGCGAGGCGGCGCTGGGCGGCTGGCTGCTGGGCGTCAAACTGACCCTGACCGAGTTCGTGGCCTTCATCGAACTGGGCAAGCTGCCGCCCGAGGCCATGAGCGAGCGGACGCGGATGCTGATGACCTATGCCCTGTGCGGCTTCGCCAATATCGGCTCGGTCGGCATCACCGTGACCGGTCTGTCGGTGCTGATGCCCGAGCGCCGTCACGAGGTTCTGGGCCTGATCTGGAAGGCCCTGTTCGCCGGCTTCATGGCCACCCTGATGAGCGCCGCCATCGTCGGCGCCTTGCCAGCGGCGGTGTTCGGGCAGTAGCGTTTCCCAAAACAACGGAGACGCCGTCATGAAGCTCTACACCTCGCACCGCGCCCCCAATCCGCGCCGTGTCCGCTGGGTCATGGCCGAGAAAGGCGTTCAGGATGTCGAACTGATCGAGATCGACATCATGACGGGCGATCACAAGAAGCCGGCCTATCGCGATAAGGTGGGCGTGCCGCATCTGCCGGCGCTGGAGCTGGACGACGGCACGACCATCTCGGAATCCGTGGCCATCGGCCGCTATCTGGAAGCCCTTTATCCGGAGCCGAACCTGTTCGGCCGCGACGCCCGCGAACAGGCTGTGGTCGAGATGTGGACCCGGCGGTGCGAGTTCTATCTGTCCAATCCGATCATGTTGAACGTGCGCCACTCCCACCCCGCCCTGGCTGCGCTGGAGGCGGTGCAGATCCCGCAGGTGGCCGACTACAACCGGGTCTCGGCCGAGCGGTTCATGAAGACCCTGGACCGGCATTTGGCCGAGCGCGAGTTCGTCGCCCTGGACCGGTTCACCATCGCCGACATCGTCGCCACTGTCGGCCTGGATTTCGCGCGGATGGTCCGCTACCGGCCCCCGGCCGAGTTCGAGAACCTGCACCGCTGGTTCGACGCCTGCCGGGCCCGCCCGGCGGCCAAGGCCGGGGTCTGAGCGGCCTTGCGATCGCTGACGCCGTCGGATCGCTGGCTGGCCCTGCTGTTGGCGGGGCTGGCCGGCTATGTGGACAGCCTCGGCTTTCTGCAACTCGGCGGCGTCTTTGTCTCCTTCATGAGCGGCAACTCCACACGGTTGGCCGCCAACCTCGCTGAAGGGCATTGGCCGGCGGCCGCTAATCTGGCGGCGATTTTGGCCCTGTTCGTTCTGGGCTCGTTCCTCGGCGCCCTCGTCGCGGGCGGCGAGGACGCCCGTTCGCGCAGTCGGGTCCTGATGTTCGAGGCCCTGCTGCTGGCCCTCGCCGCTGCTGCGGCGGGCATGGGGCTGACGCCTGCGGCCGTCGGCCTGATGGTCATGGCCATGGGCGCCGAGAACTCGGTCTTCCTGAGAAACGGAGAGGTCGGGGTCAGCCTGACCTATATGACCGGAACCCTGGTCAAGCTGGGGCAGGCTTTGGCAGGCGCTGTAAAGGGCGAAGACCGATACGCCTACAAAGCCTATCTGACCCTCTGGGCAGGGCTGAGCTTCGGGGCTGTGCTGGGCGCGCTGACCTTCGGCTATCTGGGACTGGCGGCCCTCTGGCCCGCCGCCGGCTTCGCCCTGCTTATGGCCCTGATCGTGCGGCTCAACCGCGCGGCGTGAACTTCCGGATCACGCCCGAGAAGGTCATCAGCAGGCGCTCGGCCGTGTTGATCTGGCCGCGCACGAAGATCAGGCTTTTGCCAGCCTTGGTCACCTGGCCGGTCGCCTCGATCAGTTCGCCGACATAGGCGCCGTCGATGAAGGTGGAGTCCAGCTGGACCGTGACGCCCGAGGCGCCCTCCATCTCCTGATAGGCGATCTGGAACATGGCGATGTCGGCGAAGGTCATCAGGCAGCCGCCGTGCATCCGCCCGCCGGCGTTCATGTGTTTCTGCTCTGCGCGGAAGGCGCAGCGCATATGACCGTCGGGGTCCAGTCGGCCGTAGAAGGGGCCCACCACCACGTCGAAGGTGTCGTGGAGGTCATAGGTCTGCCAGCCGGCGAATTCGCCCTCGGTGACGGTGATTTTCTTCGGCATGACGACTCGGCCTTACTTCTGGTCTCGCTGTGCAGCATATAGGCGCAATGAGCGATCCGATCGAAACCGCAATCCTGAACAAAATCGCCGCGCTTGAGCCCGGCAAGAGCATCGAGCCGGCTGAAGTGGCCAAGGCGCTACAGCCTGAGCAATGGCAGCGCATGCTGCCCAAGGTGCGGGCCACAGCCCTGGGCCTGATGCGCCAGGGCAAGCTGACCATTACCAAGAAGGGCAAGCCGGTCGATCCGGACGACTTCCGGGGCGTGATCCGTCTGCGTCAAGCGACCGAGGAAGAGACGGCCCTGGCTCTCAGCCGCCGTCCGCCGGTCGTCGAGGATGATGACGACTGATCTCGACTCAGTCCTGAGCGACATCCGCGCCTGTCGCGCCTGCGCGGGCGTGCTGCCCCATACGCCGCGCCCGGTGGTGCGAGTTTTCCCTGAGACGCGGCTGCTGATCTGCGGCCAGGCGCCGGGGCGGCGCGTGCATGAAAGCGGCCTGCCGTTCACCGATCCTTCGGGCGACCGGCTGCGCCACTGGATGGGCGTGGATTTCGAGACCTTCTACGCGGACCGTCGCATCGGGGTGGCGGCCCAGGCCTTCTGCTATCCGGGCACCGCGCCGAAAGGGGGCGACTATCCGCCCCCCTCCCGGTGCGCCGACCTGTGGCGGCCCCGGTTGCTGGACGCCCTGCCGCAGATGAAGCTGACCCTGCTGGTCGGCGGCTACGCCCAAGCCTGGGCGCTGGGTGACCGGGCGAAGCGGAACATGACCGAGACGGTGCGGGCGTGGCGGGACTATACGCCGGACCTGCTGGTGCTGCCGCATCCGTCGTGGCGCAATACGGCCTGGCTGCGGAAGAACCCCTGGTTCGAGGCCGAGGTGGTTCCCTATCTGCAAGATCGGGTGGGTTCGATCTTAACGTCCCCCGCAAGGCTGTGCGCATGAAAGCCGTTTTCCCTGTCGCCGTGCTCGCTTTGACTTTGGTGACGGCAGGCTGCGCCACGCCCCATGTCCAGCCGCCGATGACGCCGCCGCCCGGGTTCGCTGGCGCTCACGTCGAGGATCGCGCCCTGGTCATGTCGGACGCGGCGCGGCTGCCCTATCTGCGCTGGGGCCCCTCCGATCAGGCGCCCTGGGCGGTGATCGTGGCTCTGCACGGGATGAACGATCACGACGCCAGCTTCCGCCTCGCGGGGCCGTGGTGGGCCGAGCAGGGAATCGAGACCTGGTCCTATGACCAGCGGGGCTTCGGCGCGGCGCCGGGGCGGGGCGTATGGGCCGGGCAGGCGCGGATGACCGACGATCTACGCGAGGTCACCGCGCTTGCCCGCGCCCGCTATCCGAACGCCGTCATCGCTGTGGTGGGCGAGAGCATGGGCGGTTCGGTGGCGGCCGCCGCCTTTGGCTCCGACAATCCGCCGGACGCGGATCGGGTCGTGTTGTTGGCGCCGGGGGTGTGGGGTTGGTCGACACAGGGGCCGCTGAACAGCACGGCGCTGAATATCGCCGCGCGCGCGCTCGGCGATGTGGCGCTTGAGCCGCCGGAATTCATCACCCGCGACATCCACGCTTCAAGCAATACGCTGGAGCTGATCCGCAACGGCCGGGACCCGATGAGCATTCTCTCGACCCGTTTCGACACCATCTATGGTCTGGTCGATCTGATGGAGACCTCGTCGCGCAGCCTAGGTCGTATTCGGGGCGACGCCATCCTGATGTATGGCGCGCACGATGAGATCGTCAAAAAAGGCCCGATGCGGATCGCTCTGGAACGCGCGCGCGCTGAAGGCGGGAGCCTGCGCACAGCCTGGTATCCGAACGGCTGGCATCTGCTGAACCGCGATCTCGAGGCCGAGATCGTCTATCGAGACGTCGTTTCCTGGCTAAAAGACCCTTCGGCCCCCCTGCCGTCAGGCGCGCCGGAAGTCCTGCCTCAGCTGAAGACGTCCGCCTCTGTCAGGCCATGAGGCTGGCCAGAACGACCCAGACTATGACCGACAGGACCGCTGCGGCGGCGTAGCCCAATGCAGCGCGCAGACTTCCGCTGGACAGGCGGCGGTGGTCGGGATTCCAGCTCGTCATCGCTTCCTCCATGCTCCTCTGACGGGAGCGTGTACGGATGATACGCGCGAGTCGCTGGTCGGTTCGAGGCTAGGAGATCACAAGCCCGCGAACGGCGGTTTGCGCCAGGCGGCGATCCCCGTAAACGTCTCTTAACGTGACGTTTACCATCCAGGCGGCATTTTCTGCCTAGCGGAGCGTCAGTGTCTTCCGCGAGTTTGGGGCGGGAACGCGTGGGCGGCTTTACGGCGGCGTTGCAGAAGTTCGGGATCGGCCGTCTGGCCGCGGTCCTCGGCGTCGCCGCAGGCGTGACCGCCGTGCTGGTCGCCGTCATGCTGCGCATGGGCCAGGCGCCGGACGCCTTGCTCTATTCCAACCTGGATCTGCGCGAAGCCGGAGAGATCACCACCGCCCTGCAGCAGGCCGGCATCAAATACGCCTCCAAGGGCGACGGTTCGACCGTGATGGTCAACCGCGATGACGTGGGTACGGCCAGGCTGCTGATCGCCGAGAAGGGTCTCGTGACTTCAGGCTCCGTCGGCTATGAGATTTTCGATAATCAGTCGGTACTGGGGCAGACCGAATTCCAGCAGCAGCTGAACGAGCAGCGCGCTCTGCAGGGTGAGCTGTCGCGCACGATTATGTCGATGCGGGGCATCACCGCCGCCCGTGTCCACATCACCATGCCACGCCGCGAGATGTTCACCGCGGCGGCCGGAGAGCCGACGGCGGCTGTCCTGGTCGGTCTGGGCGGCCGGGACCTGACGCCGGATCAGGTGCGGGCGATCCGCAATCTGGTGGCCTCTTCCGTGCCGAACCTGAAGCCGGATCGCGTCACCGTCGCCGACCAGAACAACCGCACCTTGGCGGCCGGCTCCGATGATGGGGCCTTCTCCTCCGCCTCGGCCGCCGAGACCAAGGGCAATACCGAGGCCCAGCTGCAGGCGCGGATCAAGGATATCGTCGAAGGCGTCGTCGGCATCGGGGCGGCGCGGGTCCAGGTCACGGCCGACATCGACCAAAGCCGTTCCACCACCCAGGAGCAGAAATTCGACCCCGACGGTCAGGTCGTGCGTTCGACAACCGCCAACGGCTCTCAATCCTCAGACACGACCGGCCAGAACGACGGCGGCGTGACGGCCGCCAACAACATTCCCGGCGGGGGGGGGGCCGCGCCCACCCCCCCCCGGGCGGCCCCCCCCGGGCCCCCCCCGGCGCTGTCATCGTCAGCAGGTGGAGCCGGCGGTCAGGCCGCAGGTCCAACCCTGCCACCAGGTGTCCTGGGCGTTCCGCACTGCGCCGATGTAGGTCACGCTGTCGAAGAAGCCGTAGACCGTCTTCGGATCAACCGCCGTCACGGCGTTCTCGTTGGCGCCGTTGATGAAGGCCAGGTTCTGGTTGGTGATCGACGTGCCCGAGGCCGGAGCAGTCAGGGTCGAGGTTCCCAGCGCCGTGACATTGGTGTTGCGGGCGTTGGTGAACACCGCCGTCGAGCGAGCGACGTTGGCCGGACGATACGAGATCGAGCAGGACATGAAGATCGAGCGCAGCGAAGGCGTGGAGCCGCCATCGAAGCTCGTCTGGGTGTCAGCGTCGGCGATGTCGAAGCAACCGGCGACCGAGCCCGTCGTCGAGGTGGCGACGATGTTGATCAGGTTCGGATTGGTGCCGGTGTCGAAGTGCATGACCGTGTGGGCGTCGGTCGGGGCGTTACGGCCGACCAGGGTCCAGTTGGCGATCTTCGGCTGCGACAGATAACGCGAGGCGTAAGCAGTCGACGTCGGGGCGGACGAGAACTCGAAGCCGGCCGAACGGCTGGTCGAGTTCGGCGCGCGCTGGGTCACGATGCCGAACTGAGCGCCGCCGCGCCAGCCGGTGTCGGTGTCCAGACCGTCGTCGTCGGCGCCGTTGATGACGATATGCTTCAGGTTTGCGTTGCCGCCGAAGATCTCGATGCCGTCATCGGAGCTGTTGTACGACTGGATGTATTCCAGGGTCGTGCCCGAGCCGACGCCGGCCAACGTCAGAGCCTGAAGCTCGTTGCCGGTCGCGATTTCAAAGCCGGAGTACTTGATCTGGACGTAGCGCAGACGACCCGAGTTGTCGGTCGCCGTGTTGCCGCCGTAGAAGGCGTTGGTGCCCTCGACCTGGCCGGTGCAGGTGACCGGCGCGGTCAGCTGGCAGTTAGCCTGGGGCGCGCGGCCGGCGAGCACGATGCCGCCCCACTGACCTTGCGAGGTCGCGGTGGCTGTGCCTTCGACGTCCTGGCGGCTGGTGAAGATGATCGGGTTGGTCGCGGTGCCTTCGGCGAAGATCTGCGAACCGCGGTTGACGATCAGATAGTCGCCGCCGCTCGAAGCGAAGAGCTTAACACCGGGCTCGATGGTCAGGATGCCCTGGGTGCCGGTGGTCGAGGCCGGATCGATGCCGCGGTCGGTGCCGACTTCGGTGCGGCCGCTGATGGCGTAGATGGTGCCTGCGCGAACGGCCAGGGTCAGGTTGCCCAGCACCTGTTGCGGCAGCTGGCAGACGCGCAGAGTGTTGTTGGCGATGGTGCCGATGTTCGACAGACCCGTCGGGCAGTCGGCGGCAGGCGTGCCGGGCGTCGGCGTGGTCGGGGTCGTCGGCGTGGTCGGCGTGCCGCCGTTGCCGAAATCGCCCTCGCCGGGAGAGGCCACCTCGGCCGAGCCGCATGCGGCGAGCGCGAGGGCGCTGGCCGCCGTCACGAGAAGGGTCTTGAGCTGAAGGCCGGTCATCGTCAGTCCACCGTGTCTGGTCAAAGAGCTATGACAGGGGACGGTCGAGCTCATGCCCGGCCGCGATGACGTGTTCGTCCCTCCTGCCCAACTTCAGTCATAGTCAGGCCGTGTGACGGCGCATGCGCCCTAAGGTGAAGGTTCGGCGGAGGTTTTGCGGCCAATTCGCATCTGTTTTGCAATATTTGGTCCGTCGCCAAATCACTTTCGTGATCGGTCAGTAGACGCCTTCTCGCCCCAGCACGGCCGGCACCGTGCGTAGGATCAGCACCAGATAGGTCCGTATCGTCAGGTTGCGGACCAGCCACATGTCCATGGCCACACGACGCGCATACGACACATCGTTGCGTCCTGACACCTGCCAAAGCCCCGTCAGTCCGGGCCGCACCGCGCAATAGGCGGCGAAGCGACGTCCATAGAGCGGCGCCTCATCCGCTACGATGGGCCTCGGCCCGACCAAGGACATGTCGCCGACCAGCACATTGATCAGCTGCGGCAGTTCATCCAGGCTGGACAGGCGCAGAAACCGCCCCAGCGGCGTCACGCGCGGGTCGCGCCTAAACTTGCGGCGCTCCGCCCATTCCCCATCCGCCAACTGGGCCAGCCGCGCCTCGGCGTCCGGAGTCATGGACCGGAATTTCAGACAGGCGAACGGCCGACCGTCGCGACCGATCCTCTGCTGGCGGAACAGGGCCGGCCCTCCGTCCTGCACCCGTACCGCGGCGGCGATCAGCAGCAAGGTCGGCAGAAAGAACAGCAGGGCCGCCAGGGCCCCCAGCACATCCATAAGGCGGATAAGGGCTCGGCTCCCGTGATCGGACGCGCCCGAAAAAACCGGTCCGTCCGCCTCCATGTTCCGCAGTGCGGCTTCAACGGTCGTCATGTCCGCCCCTCCCCCGGGGCGGGAATATTCCTTATGGTTGTATAGTTGGCAACCCCTACGAACACTCGTAAAACAGCTCGGACTTGATCATCAGTCTGTTGACGTCGGCGTACAACCTATCATAGGTTGCATCGTGCCCCCTCAAGATCGCAAACCCTTGCGCCGTCCCCCGCCTCGGCTCGTCGAACAGCAGCCGGCGGAGCCGCGTTGGTCGGGCCGCCGCTCGGTCGTGGTCATGATCGGGCTGGGCGCCCTGTTATGGGTTTTGGTTGCGGCGGCAGGTTGGCTTCTGGCCCGCGCCTTCGCCTGACCTGACCGGATCAGTCGCCGTTCCACCAGCCGAGATTGACGGGCAGTCTAACGCCCTCGACCGTCACGGTTCCGCTGACAACCGGAGTTAGGTCGCCCAGATTGCGACGCGCGGTGGCCAGGGCGCCGGGATCGATCCGGGCCTCCAGCCTGGCTTCCCGCCCGCCCGGCGCGACGGCGACCAGGGTCAGCCGCTCATCGGTCAGCGCATAGGCGCGCGGCGTGAACCGCACCGCGCCGTCCGGCCCAACCAGGGTCAGGATCAGCGGCGACGCCTCGCGTCGTCCGGCTTCCCAGGCCTCGAACGCAGAGGCCTGGCCGATGAACAGGCTCTCGACTCGCCAGACCTCTCCGGCCTCTGCGACAGGCCGATAGTCGCCGGAGATGTCCCCCTCCAGCCGATGGCGGAAATCGGCCTCACGCTTGGGCGCTGAAGCCGGCGCCTCCGGCCGCGCCTCACGCCGCTCGCAGCCGGCCAGAGCCGCCATGCCGAACAGCATAGGGCCGATCAGGGCAGGAACCAGAAGACGCCGCATCATCGATCCAGCGACCGATCCAGCGCCCGGAACCCGGCGATGGCCAGCTCCGTCGCCGAGGTTAAGACCTCAGGCTTGATCCGCTCGAAGTCGTCGGTCGGGCGGTGATAATCGGGGTGATAATCGACGCCCATATAGAGGAAGGGCACCCCCTTGTCGTGGAAGGCGCCGTGGTCCGACGCTGACACCCAATTGTTCTCACCCTCATCCTGCGGCGTATCCTTGCCGAAGGCGAAACTGACAGGTCCGACCGCCGCCAGCGGCTCCAGAATCGGGCGCAGGTTCGGGTGCTGATAGGTGCCCGTGACCCACAGATGGCCGTCGGTCTCGGCCCGCGCCGTCATGTCGAAGTTCAGGTTCAGAGAGATGGACGACAGGGGCACGGGCGGCGCCTTGACGAACTCACGCGCGCCCAGCAGTCCCCGCTCCTCCGCGTCGAAGGCGACCAGCAGCACGCTGTGCTCCGGCGCCTGGGCCTTCAGCCGCTTGGCCAGCTCCAGCATCGTTGCGACGCCCGAGGCGTTGTCGTCGGCGCCGTTGTAGATCTGGCCGTCGTGCATGCCGACGTGATCATAGTGGGCGCTGACCACGATATAACGGTCGCCGACACGGGTGCCTGGGATCAGGCCCAGCACATTGACCCCGCGATAATTGACCGGTCCCTGCGGCGAAGGCCCCGTCTCCTCGAATGGCTGCAACCGCCCGAACGGCGCCGGCGCGACGCCCAGCGCCTCGAGCCGCGCGACGACATAGGCCCGCGCCCGCTCCCCGCCCGGCGTTCCGGTTCCCCGTCCCTCCATATCGTCCGCCGACAGGATCCGCACGTCGTCCAGCAGCTGGCCGTATTCGGCGGCGGGCACAGACACAGGCGCGGGCGGGGGTGGACTGATCGGCTCGACACATCCGCTCAGGGCCAGGGCGGCGCATCCGCCGAGCAGAAGGGATCGGACGGCGGCAGGCGACATGGACGACTCCGTGAACAACGATTCAGCCTAGCGCGCGGATCGCCTGACGTCAGCCCGTGGTAATGAGACCCCGACATGTCCAGCGCGATTCCCCCCTTCCCGCCCGTCGAAGACCTGACCGCCCAAACCGCGGCCGAGGAACTGTCCTGGCTAGCCGCCGAAATGGCCCGCCACGACGCCCTCTATAATGAGGCGACGCCCGAGATTTCCGACGCCGACTACGACGCCCTGCGCGCCCGCAATCTGGAGATCGAGACCGCCTTCCCCGACCTGGTCCGCCCCGACTCCCCTTCGAACAAGGTCGGCGCCGCCGCCTCC
>JBKBXN010000059.1:0-15095 GCA_046314055.1 Brevundimonas sp. | reverse complement strand
GAATAATGCAAGTCATGCCGCGATCTGCGTCGGCTCAAAGACCGAAGACGCCGTTTCGTAACGGTCTCTCATTTTCCTAGCCTCAGGCGGCGTCGGGCTTGCTGGAGCCTTCCACCGCGCCGAGAAGTTTGAGGATCGAAAAGGGCTTCACCAAGGTTCGGACGCCCGCGAGCGTTGTCGGCGCGGCGAGATCGACAGCCTTCGTCAGAAGGATGACGCTGACGCCCCAGCGCCGGATCAGGGTCTGAGCCAAGTCGACGGCGGCCCCACCGTCCCCAGCGACGTGATCGGCGTCGATGATGGCGGCGTCCAGCCTGTTGAGCGCGGCGCCGGCTTCGGCCGCCCCAGCGCTCCGATACGGACCGACAACCCCATGCCCGGCCTCGGTCAGCGCTTCCAATAGAGCGGCCGCGACATCCGGGTCGTTTTCGACCAGCAGTATGGTTTTAGACGACAGCATTCGTGAACTCATCCTCACCTCCTAATTATGCCCTCAGCTCGCGTATCGGCAGCCGCTCAGAACGGCCCGCTGGCCGCGCCACCCATTTGCGCACCCGCCGGGTTCGATCTCGTCATCGCCGCTTCCGACCTCCGGCCCTCATCATCGGCGACCGGGGGCTGCGCACCCGCCGCAGACGAGGAGCCCCATCCGAGGGCGCGCGACGGGTCCAGATAGGGAACCGGGCCGGCGGGGATCGGCGCGTCCGACGCCCCCTCGAGCCCAAAACCGCGACTCTCGAAAAAGGCCTGCGCGGACTGGATCTGATCCTGACTTGATCGCCTGGCCTCGACCTCGAAACCCGCTTGCATCAAGGCGGCGACGTGGGCGTTGCGACTGCTGCTGGAGCGACCGCCCAGGACGACCGTGATCAGTCGTCGCCCATCGTGCACGGACGACGCCGCCAGATTATAGCCGGAGGCGCGGGTGAAGCCGGTCTTGATCCCGTCCACCGTCCCGCCGTCCTGCAGGAGGCCGTTCGTATTGACGAACTCCCGCCCCTCGAAGCGCCAGCGCCGTTGACCGAAGTAGTGGTAATATTGGGGATAGTCCCGCATCACCGCCTGACTGAGCAGCGCCAGATCCAGGGCTGAGGACACCTGTCGCGGGTCAGGCAGCCCATGGGGATTGACGAAGGTGGATTGCACCATGCCGAGCTCGTAGGCGCGCGCGGTGGAGGCCCGGCCGAAGGCTTCGACCGAGCCGGACATATGCTCAGCCAGGGCGACCGCAACATCATTGGCGGAGCGGACGGCCAGCGCCTGGATGGCTTCGTGAACCGACAGAGTGCGGCCCGGGGGCAAACCCAGCTTCGAGGGGGGCTGGGCTGCGGCCCGTGGCGATATTCGCACCCGATCCTGAAGCGACAGACGTCCGTCTTCGAGACCTTCGAACACCATGTAGAGCGTCATCACCTTGGTGATCGAGGCGGGGTAACGCTTCTCCCGGCCATGTCGGTTGAACAACAGTTCCCCCGTCTCCGAGTTCAAGACCACAGCGGCGTATCGCTCGGATGTTTGCGCATTCGCGGTATTCGGCGACTTCATCCACGGCGAAGGCGACATCGACAGCCCCATCACGGCGAGGACGATCAGGGCATGGCGAAGCAGACGGTTCATGCACATTCCTTGAGCGGTCCCAAACAGATGGCTTGAGCGGCGAAGTCTCATGGCGGGGAGTGTCTCTTGTCGACGAGCGTGGGGCGAAACAGCCCGCCGGCGGCCGACAGCACGACCCGGTGCAGGACAGGATGCCGACTGCCGTAGCGCGCCGTCTCGTCACAGGACCCGGTCTGTTTCCGCGCGGCGCCTGTTGTGTCCGGCCGGATTTGCGGCCCGGCCTGAACCTGGATGGACGTCGCGCGGCTCGCCTCGGCCTTGGACGTACGCCGACCCAGCATCACGTCCGCCACTGCAGCACCGTGGGGCGAACCGGATTGACGAAGGCCGCGCCCTGAGCTGCACGCGCCAGCGCCGCCTTGCATTGGAAATACCACAAGGACGGCTGGTCCGGCGCCCCCACGAACAGAAGCGGCTGGGTCACGCTCGCATGGGATTCAAGCCGACGCAGGATCCGGCCGTCCTGCTCCAGGAAGGCTCGCCCCAAGGCCGACAGGGCAGGATAAAGCCAGCGCATTGGTCGAACCGTGCAGTAGATGACATTCCGCAGGATCACGCGCCCTGGGCCGCTGGGCGTCACCGTCGTCAGATTGACCAGACGGAAGCCGCCGCTCTCCACCCGCTCGATACGGGTCGACGGCAGTCGGAACTCGATCGTCACGCGCGGCTTCGACCCCGCAAGCGCATAGGCCGGCGCCGAGGTGAAGCTGTCCGCCGCAGTCGCTGTAAAGCCGAATGGAGAGGGCGAATAATGCTTGGTCTTCACGCGTCGGCGTGGGGAGGATCGCCACCACCAGGCGTCGTGAACCATCGGCACATGGGCCGGATCGACCAGTCCAAGCACGGCCTGGTCATAGTCGGCTGCCAGTTCGATCTCGGAACAGGCGATCATCGGGAACCGCGCCCCGCCCACCTCGTCCTCCATCACCGGCGGAACCGCCGAAGCCGCGCCGTCGTCGTTATGTTGGCGCGCCCATACCAGTCCGGCCGACGACAGGATGAGCAGGTCAGGCCGGTCCGGCGCCGTCACGGCGCCCTCGGCGTCGCGTTGAAGAAGAAGGTCTCGGCCATGCAACTGCACGAGCAGCCCCTGTCGCAGGCGGCTGTCGCGCGCGACCGGATACCAGGCGCCGAGCGGCGCCCCGAACCGGCCTTTCGTCCCTCGTACAGCCGGCGGAGCGCCGCCGGGGTCGGGCGGCATAGGCGTTTGTAGCGTCATCGCAAGGCTCGTCATGCGGGGCGCCGTCTTGCCCATAAGCAGTGCGCCCGATGCACGACCGGATCCACCAGGCCGACGGCAGACGGGACGCGTGGCGGCCCAAGGCCACAGAGGCGCGATCGACGGCGTTCCATCGCAGGGTCCACATTCGGTGCAACTGGCGGCGCGCTCCGTCTACGCGCGGTGCCAGCCGATCAGCGGGCGCTGCATTAATCCTAGGGGATAGGCGCCTAGGGTAGCCACTCGAACCGAGTCCGACGGAGCCTTGGGTTTGGCCACATGCCCCCGGACACGCAAGTGCGACAATGTCGCACCCCGGAGTTCCTACACGGCGCAGCCATTTCCAAGGCGATAGCGCCTTGCGGAAATGACCTCACCGCTAAGATCCAGGCCAAACGGCAGCGCGATCGGTGCTGGCCACGTCGCCAGCGTCCGGAGACTGACCGACGATCTGACGCCGCACATCCGCATCGACGTGCCCGACTTATATCTCAGGGCGGATTCCTGTTGGGCCGGCCTGCCCGCGCGGCCGAGTTCAGAGCGCCCTAGGCGACTTCCGCATGGTCATGGCGGCTGCCGCGCAGCCTGGATGCGGCGAATGACAAATGGACCGGGTTGATCAGAATCTCAGCCGCGTTGGCTCGCAGCTTATGAGCAGGTCCTTCTTGTACGCCACAAAGGTGAAGGCGGGTCGACCCACGGTCAATCGCGGCTGGGCGCGGACCTCGATTTGACTCTGTCCTTGAGCATGACCTGGGTGATCCATTTGGCGTCACGCCCGAAACCTCGCAGGGTCGCGGACGCAAAGCTTTTCTGAAGAGGCAAGCCGACAAAATATAGGCCGGGAACCCGGCTGGCGACGCCTTCGCGTTGGTTCGGCAAGCCTTCAGCAGAGAGGGCGCCCGAAAGATCAGCGAGGAAATCTACCCCTGGGCGGTAGCCGGTTGCGTAAATCACGGTGTCGACTTGGCGTTTCGCGCCACTATTCCAGACCAAGCCATCATGATCGAAGCGATCAAACATCGGTAAGACCAAAGGCCGCCCCTCCGCCACGGCCCGCCGATAGCGGCCGTCGTCGATAATCGGCACGCCTGCGCCGGACAGAAGACGGGTGTGATCCAAACCGGTGATGTTCAGCCAGTCATGCAGATCCCTGCCCGCCCAGGTTTGCGGCAGGTACCGGAGCGGCTTGCGCGTCAGAAGGACCACGTCCGCGTAGTCCGTCAGCTCGACGGCGATCTGTATAGCCGTGTTACCACCACCGACAACGGCTATACGCTGGCCGGCATAGGATTGAGGGGCGCGATAGGTCGCCGAGTGGATGCTCCGCCCGCCGAACTCGGACGCGTTCGAGATGTCGGGCCAGTTTGGTGTGCTGAAGCCGCCCGTGGCGACGACGATCTGACGCGCCTGAACGCGGCCGCCATTCGCCATTTCGACCTCGAATCCTCCCTGTATGTGGGACACCGAATGCGCGCGTCGTCCGGTCAGGATCGGCGTGCTGAGGCGACGCGAATAGGCTGTCAGATAGTCCACCACTTCATCACGAGAGGGATAGAGGTTTTGATCGCCTGGAAAGTTCAAACCCGGCAGCGCGCTCCAACGCCGAGGGGAAAACAATCTAAGGCTGTTGTAGTAAGCGGGCCAGGAGCCTCCGGGGCTGTCGGAGCTTTCGAGCACAGCGCCTTCGAGGCCTAGCCGCTCCAGCCAATACGCCGTCGCCAGACCGGCACCGCCTGCGCCAATAACGGCGACATCGACCTGAGGGCTGGACACTAAACTAGATGAATGCATATGTGTGCCTTTTTGCATATATATGACGTGATTGATGGCCGACAACGGGTTCTTATGCGGGAGACGGGCAACAGAAGGGTGCAAGCCCCTTCAGTTCCGACAGGATGGTCTCCAGTCGCTCACAGGTTTGCGGGCCGTCCAGTTCGTAGAAGATGTGGCGTCCATCCCGCCGCGCGATCACCACCCCGGCGTCGGCCAATACCTGCAGATGACGAGAAATCACGGATCGATCCTGTGGCAGCTCTTCCGCGACAGCGCCGATGTCGGAACGCCCCCGCCGGATCAAAACCGCCAAGATGGCGACCCGGGCGGGTTCACACAGCGCCCTGAACAAAACCGTGTCGAGCACGGTCAGGGCGTGGTTCGCAGCCTCGTCGCG
Organism: Brevundimonas sp.; assembly: GCA_046314055.1. Lineage (GTDB taxonomy): Bacteria > Pseudomonadota > Alphaproteobacteria > Caulobacterales > Caulobacteraceae > Brevundimonas. The sequence goes on along the minus strand of JBKBXN010000059.1, from coordinate 10,086 downwards.
GCTCATGCGCGTCTGGTCAGTCGAAAGCGTCATGAAGGGATATTATGTGCATTGCTCTGCACATGTAAAGCCGCGACAGAGGCATGTTCGTGACCTCGCCAGGGCGGCGTATCGCAATTGTCTGTTTGGCCGAGGTGGTCGGCATGGCCCCCTACGCAGCCTTCGCCGCGAACCTGCCTGTTCTTGTCCCGGAGTGGTCCCTGAGCATGGCGCAGGCCGGCTGGATCAGCGGCGCCTTTTACGCGGGCTACGCGTTGTGTGTCCCGCTCCTGGTGGGCCTCACCGACACGGTCTCCTCCCGAAGCGTCTATTTGCCTGCGATGATCGCGACGGGAGCAGGAGCGCTTGGGTTCGCGGCGCTGGCCGACGGCTTCTGGAGCGCAGTCGCCTTTCAGGTCGTCATGGGCGCGGGCTTGGCCGGAACCTACATGCCCGGATTACGGTGGCTGACCGATGCATTGGCCGGGGCGCCTCGCGCACGAGCGGCCGCCTATTATACCGCGTCCTACGCCCTCGGGGCTGGCCTGTCCTTTGCGCTAGTCGGCTTCTTGGCGAGTCAGTTCGGCTGGAGACTTTCACTCGGCCTCGCCGGCCTCGGTCCCATTATTGCTGGAGCCGTGATGGTGATCTTCGGGCCTCCCGTCGCGCCACGCACGCGCCCTGTGCGCGACAAAGGACGGCTGCGCCGCGTGCTCCGGGATCGGACGACGATGGCCTACGCGTTCGCCTATGGCGCCCATAATTTTGAGCTCTTCGGCCTCTGGTCGTGGGCGGTCGGCTTCCTGGCCATCACCCAAGGCGACAGCATCAATCCGGCCCTTTTGACCGCCGCCCTGACGCTGATTTTGTTGCCGGCCAGCGTCTTGGGCAATGAAGTCGCGCTTAGGATCGGGCGCAGGCGATGGATTGTCGGCGTGTTGGCCTTGTCCGGTTTTGTAGCGTCCTGGATCGGCTTCTTGCCGCTGGTCGCCCCGCCGCTCTTGGTTGCAGGGGCGCTCGTCATCTATGGAGGCCTGGCCGCAGCGGAATCCGGCGCCTTGACCGCCACGGTCGTCGAGCGTGCAGACGACGCGTCCAGAGGCGCGGCCATGGCCGTTTACAGCACTGTAGGCTTCATCGGGGCGTTCATGGGGCCAATCGCTTTCGGGACGATCCTAGGATGGACGTCTGGCACTGCGGGTTGGGGGTTGGCCTTCTTGTCGCTCGGTCTCGTCGCCTGGGTCGGCGCCGCAGTCGTTATGCGGACGACTGATCCGATGCGCCGGACCATCGACTAAGATGATGTCCGACATACACGGCTACTAAGCCGTCAATTCTCGGACTCTGGAGGGCCTCGCCTGGGTGGAAAGCGACCCGCGCTCCAACTGCGTCTTCAACGATAAGATATGAGATTTCTGTCGGTAGCTCCTACGACGCGCTCTGCGCTCGGCCGGATCGCTGAGCTCACGAGCCGACTTCCTTTCACGCCCGCTCAAAGGCTAGGGGGCGGATTGCCTTGATCGAAACCCCTAGCCAGGAAGGCGTCGATTTCCTTCGCGGTGGCGCGCGCCGTTCGCATGACGCCGACAAGGGTCGCCGAAGCGGATCCCGTCCATTCGCCGTAGCCCACCAACCAGAGCCCCGGCATGGCTGTGGCGCGCGTTCCGTCCGTACTGACCCGCCCGCTGTCATCAACAACGCCCAAAGGCTTGAGGATGTCGGTTGCTGGACGGAACCCCGTACACCAGATGACTGCATCGACCGCCGTCTCAGCGCCGTCGGACCAGACGACGCCCCGGGGCGTGAACCTGTCGAAAGGCCGGACGGTCTGTAGGACGCCTCTCGCGCGCGCCTCTTGCACCGGCGGAACCATCACGACATCCCCAAAGCCGCCGACGGGAAGATCCACCGACCGCCCCTCCTGCGCCGCGCGCCATCGCTCGGTGGCCCGCTGGAAGAGCACGCGCCCGTCCACGTCGTCGGGCAGGAACATGGGCGGCTGCGGCGTCACCCAGGTCGCGTCGGCGACCTGCGACACCTCGGCCAGGATCTGAGCGCCGGAGTTGCCGCCCCCGACCACCAGCACCCGCTTCCCGACAAATGGGTCGGCGTTGCGATAGGCGGCGGAGTGAAGTTGCACGCCCTGGAAATCATCACGGCCGGCGTAGTCCGGCACGAAGGGTTTGCGCCACGTCCCGGTCGCCGCGACCAAGGCGCGCGCCCGCCGTCGCCCCTTGTCGGTCTCGACGACGAAACCGCTCTCGTCGCGCGCAACGGAGACGATCTCCACCGGCCTTTCGACCGGCAGGTCGTAGCGGCCCTCATAGTCGGCCATATAGTCGAGAACCGTATCCCGGTCCGGATAGGTCTGGCCCGGACTCTGGGGCATCTGCCAGCCGGGCAGCGAACTCCATTCGGCCGGGGAAAACAGATGCAGCGAGTCCCAACCGTGCCGCCAGGCTCCTCCAGGCCCCGCCTCCCCGTCGAGGATGGCGAACGGCCGCCCGGTGCGCCGCAGGAAATACCCCGTCGCTAGACCCGACTGCCCGCCCCCCAGGACGAGGACGTCCAGGAGACCGCTCACAGCGTCAACCGGATCGCAAGCGCGGCCAGGGTTACGGCCAGGACGGGGATGGTCAGGACCACCCCGACCTTGAAATAATAGCCCCAACCGATACGCACGCCCTTCTTGGCGAGCACATGCAGCCACAACAGGGTCGCAAGCGAGCCGATGGGCGTCATCTTCGGACCCAGGTCGCTGCCGATGACATTGGCGTAGACCATGGCTTCCTTGACCACGCCCGTCGCAGATGAGGCCTCGATCGACAGGGCGCCGATGAGCACCGTCGGCATATTATTGGCGATGGCCGACAAGAAGGCGGTCAGGAAGCCGGTCCCAAACGCCGCCGTCCAGACGCCGCCCTCAGCGAAACGATCGAGCAGGCCGGCGATGTGGTCGGTGAGGCCGGCGTTTCTGAGTCCATAGACCACCAGATACATGCCGATGGAGAAGATCACGATCTGCCAGGGCGCCTCGCGCAGGACCTTGGTCGTGCTGATCACCGGCCCCCGCGCGGCGACGATGAGCAGAACCACCGCGCCCACGGCGGCGACCGCCGAGACCGGCACGCCCATCGGCTCCAGGGCGAAGAAGCCGATCAGCAAGAGCGCCAGCACCACCCAGCCGGCGATGAACGTCGCCCGATCCTTGATCGCGGTGGCCGGCAAGGCCAGTCGATCCACCTCATAGGCCGGCGGGATGTCGCGCCCGAAGAACAGCAGCAAGACGCCCAGGGTCGCTGCGATCGCCGCCAGATTCACCGGGATCATGACCGAGGCGTATTCGCCGAAGCCGATGTCGAAGAAGTCGGCCGAGACGATATTGACCAGATTCGACACCACCAACGGCAGGCTGGCCGTATCGGCGATAAACCCCGCCGCCATCACGAACGCCAGGGTCGCCTTGGGGCCATAGCCCAGGGCCAGCAGCATGGCGATGACGATGGGCGTCAGGATCAGGGCCGCGCCGTCGTTGGCGAACAGGGCCGCCACCGCCGCCCCCAAAAGGACGAACAGGACGAACAGCCGCCGTCCCTGCCCGCCGCCCCAGCGACCGACATGCAAGGCCGCCCACTCGAAGAAGCCCGCCTCGTCGAGCAGCAGGCTGATGATGATGACGGCGACGAAGGTCGCCGTCGCGTTCCAGACGATGCCCCAGACGACGGGTATGTCGCCCAGCGACACCACGCCAAGCAACAAGGCGACAGCGGCGCCGCCCAGCGCGCTCCAGCCGATCTGCAGCCCCTTGGGCTGCCAGATCACCAGGGTGATGGTGGCGATGAAGATCAGGACCGCAAGGATCATGTTGAAGCCTTCTTGGAGTAGAAAGACGGGTCGCTGCGATGTCGGAAGCGCGAAAGGGGTGCGAGCGCCTTCGCGCCCAGGGGATGACCCTTACTCATCTCCGCCTGTGCGCCCCACGCTGCAAGCTGCAAGCTGATCCATGTGTCGTAAGCTGACGATTTCGTGCCCGTCGCCCGAATAGCAAGGATGAGGCGAGGATCGAGCGCCTGTCCACACGCCACCGTCCGCCTCCGATCAATCCTGGGCCTTAGTGGACGGTTCGTCCGCACCCTCGCCCAGAGCGTGGGCCATGATGTGGTAGATCAGGTTTTGCTCGATCGTCCCGTTCAGCAGATGGGCCCACGGCCCGGTCGCGCGCGCGACCACATCCTCCCCGCCATGGGCGGCCGATCGCATGGGCACGAGGGCCGGATAGGGGGCGTGGTCATGCTCAAGGTCCGCGACGTCCGAACGCGGGCCGTCGACGGCGCCGGGTCCGCTCGCATAGCTGAGAATCGCGTAACCCTTGCCGTCTGAAGCGATCGAGCGGACGCCGTCGCCCCGCGTCACCGACCCTAGAATCGGCGCCTCACGCGGCGGATAGCCGCTGATCGTCAGATTATGACTGTGGTCGGCGGTGACGATCACCAGGGTGTCCGACGTATCGACCATCCCCAAGGCGGCGGCGACGGCCTCATCGAGCGCGACCGTATCCGCAAGCGCAAGATCGGCGCGGCCCACATGGTGAGCATGGTCGATGCGCCCGGCCTCGACCAGAAGCACATAGCCCTTGCCCTGCTGCTGCAGCGCCGCGATCGCCTTTCGCGTCATTTCCGCGAGCGAAGGCTCCCCGCCGACGTCCTGGTCGCGTTCGGCCTCATATTTCATGTGGTCCGGCTCAAAGAGGCCCAACAGAGGCTCGCCTCGCGCCGGCGTCGTCGCATCGAATTGGGCCCGGTTCCAGACGTAGCGCCCGGTGGGATGTTTGAGTTTCCATTCTGCGATCAGATCACGGCCATCCTGCCGCAAGCCCCTGGCCTGCGGGTCTTCGGGATCGGGCGCCGTCTTGGGCAGAAAGGCGGCGCGGCCGCCGCCGAGGACGACTTCAAAGCCGTCGCCGTGGGGCCAGGCGATCAGTTGGCTGGCGATATCCGTGCAGCCCGCCGCGACGGCGGCGGCCGGCAGTTCGGCGTCGTGTTCCCAGTCGCGCTGCGGCGTATGGGCATAGGCCGCCGCGGGCGTGGCGTGAGTGATGCGCGCCGTGGAGACGATCCCCGTGGCCAGTCCCGCATCCTCGGCGGTTTCGAATAGGGAGACGGCGCCATGGCCGACAGACCCCGCGCAGTCGTCGACCGCCACCGTATGGTCCACCCCGACCGTATCATTACGCGCCTTCACACCGGTCAGCAGGGCCGTGGCGCTGGGCGCCGAATCCGCCACCAAACTGTCGTGAGAATAGGTCCGGACCAGAGCGGCGTAGGGCAGCCGGTCCATCGTGGTCCACGTCGAAGCGCCGTCGACGCCCTGGCGCTGACCCTGGAAGATCCGAGCCGCCGTCAGAGTGCTGGTCCCCATCCCGTCGCCGACGAACAGAATGATGTTGCGGGCGCGACCGGTATTGGGCGTCACCGCAATACGCGTCGCCAGATCCGCCTGAGCTGCGACATAATAGGCGTCGCTGGCCTGGGCGGGCTGACCGGTCAGGCTCTGGGCGGAAACGCTCGGCGCCAAGAGGCTCAAGGCGGCGAGGCTGGTCAACACAGGCTTCATCAGACATCTCCGGGTTCGCCGCCGTCTTAGCGACGCGCGATCAGAGATCAATCCATAATTCCGCATTTCCAACATTTTGGAAATTTGTCACAAAGACTTGCTACGGGATGGGTCTCAGCAAGGAGACCGCCCCCGATGACGCCGATGACCACGCCGTCGAGCGCAGACTAGGACTGAGCGCGACGGCTTGACGACGAACCCACTTCCACTCAATTGGAATTATGGAATCCGAACCCGCAATCCTAGCTCTGGCGGCCTTGGCGCAATCGACGCGGCTCGACGCCTTTCGTCTTCTCGTCCGGCATGAGCCGGACGGCCTGCCTGCCGGAGAGATCGCCGACGGGCTCGCCGTGCCTGCCAACACCATGTCGGCGCACCTCGGCGTGCTATCCCGCGCTGGGCTGATTAGGTCCACGCGGCGTAGCCGCTCGATCATCTACCGCGCCGACCTGGATCGGCTGCGCGAGTTGGTGCTGTTCCTGCTCAAGGACTGCTGCGAAGGCCGCGCGGACCTGTGCCAACCCCTGCTGGCCGAACTGGCCCCCTGCTGCGATTGAGGCCCCCATGGACGTCGTCATCTATCACAATCCCGCCTGCGGGACGTCGCGCAACACCCTGGCCCTGATCCGCCATGTCGGGATCGAGCCGCACGTCGTCGAATACCTGAAAACCCCGCCCAGCCGGGCGCTGGTGGCGCAACTGGTCGAACGGATGGGCGGATCGGTGCGCGACATCCTGCGCGAGAAGGGCACGCCCCATGCCGAACTGGGCCTGGACGACGCCGCCCTGTCGGACGATCAATTGCTGGATGCGGTCGAAGCGCATCCGATCCTGATGAACCGCCCCATCGTCGTCACGCCCCTAGGGGTGAAACTGTGCCGCCCGTCCGAGGCGGTGCTGGACCTGCTGCCCCAGGAGAGACTGAAGCCCTTCGTCAAGGAGGACGGCGAGGTCGTCGTCGATGCCGACGGGCGCCGCGTGATCGGATGAGCCGCCTTCGCAACCTGCCCGATCCCGACCATCTGCCAGCCCTCGATCCAGCCTATCTCTCAACCACGCCCGCGCAGGGCCTGGGTCCGGGTGATCCCGCGCCGCGCATCCTCCTGCTCTACGGCTCCCTGCGCGAGCGGTCCTTCTCTCGCCTGTGTGTCGAGGAGGCGGCGCGGCTGCTCCAGGTCATGGGTTGCGAGACCCGCATCTTCGATCCGTCCGACCTGCCGCTGACCGATCAGGTCGCCGGCGACGACCATCCGGCCGTCCACGAACTGCGCGAGCACGCCATGTGGTCCGAAGGCATGGTCTGGTGCAGCCCGGAACGCCACGGCCAGATTTCGGCGATCATGAAGCTCCAGATCGACCACCTGCCGCTTAACATGGGCGGCATGCGCCCGACCCAGGGGCGGACCTTGGCGGTCATGCAGGTGTCCGGCGGTTCGCAGAGCTTCAACGCCGTCAACACCCTGCGCCTGCTCGGGCGCTGGATGCGGATGATCACCATCCCCAATCAGTCCAGCGTCGCCAAGGCCTTCATGGAGTTCGACGACGCCGGCCGGATGAAACCGTCGGCCTATTACGACCGCATCGTCGATGTAATGGAGGAACTGGTCCGATTCACGGTTCTGACGCGCCCGCACGCCGAGCAGCTGGTCGACCGGTATTCAGAACGCAGGGCGGCCGGAACCCCGATCAACGCCGCCACCGACCTCTCCGCCATCGCCATATGTTGATCCGTCCTTCCAGGAGCGACCCATGCCTGCCTCGTCCGATCGCAAATTCTCGGTGTTGTTCCTGTGCACAGGCAACTCGGCCCGATCCATCATCGCCGAATCCGTCCTGCGCAAGATCGGGGCGAACCGGTTCGAGGCCTATTCCGCCGGCTCCACGCCGAAGGGCCAGGTCCACCCGATGGCCTTGAAGCTCCTCTCGGAGCACGGCTATCCGACGGAGGGCCTGCGCTCCAAGAGTTGGGACGAGTTCGGGGCGGAAGGCGCGCCCCCCATCGACATCGTCATCACCGTCTGCGCCAATGCTGCGGGCGAAGTCTGCCCCGTGTGGCCGGGACATCCGATCTCCGCCCACTATGGTCTCGACGATCCGGCGGCTGTCACAGGCAGCGACCTCGAAATCGAGCGGGCCTTCGGTCGGACGCTGAAAGAGCTGCTGGCGCGGATCAGCCTGCTGGCGCAGTTGCATGTCGCGAACCTCGACAGGATGGCGTTGCGGAGCCGCGTCCAAGCCATCCACGACGATATGGGCGCGTCTGCCGCATCACACTGATGGACAGGCCTGTCTCAATCCGAGCGCTTTGGCCCCGCACACGGCCTGTGGCCCCTCGCCTTCGGTTGACCTGATCAGGCTCTAGGCGGGACGGGCCGCAGGCCGACGCCGCCCTCTATCAAAGCCCCTCTAAAGGCGCCGCCCTCAGGGTCGCCGGTCGTACTGAAACGGCCACTGGGTTGCGACTGAGACAGAAGGCGACCCCTTCTTCACGACTTGCGGCGGAATGCTCAGGCAAAAGTCCTGGCGGGCCGGCCTGAAGGCCGGCCGGACTTAGGGCTCCGCCCTCGGCGCACTTCGGCACGCCTTCCGCCCCGCTTCGGTCCTCGCCAGGGGCGTCGATCCCTCCCGAGACTCAAGGCCCTGCAGCCGGGTCCCCGCGAAGGCGCGCCTCCGTTTGCACACCCGCTGCTCGCCGCGAGGCAGGGTTTCAGGCGCGCAGTTCGCGTGCCTGTAACCCCTGCCAAAAGGAAGCAGAGCCATGACGGCGCAATCCACCCACCCCGCTCCGACGCCCGCGACAGACGCAGGCGCGATCCTGGGGGCGACCTTGGTCGTCCCCTTGAACCGGCTGAAGGCCTCGCCGAAGAATGCGAGAAAGACGCCCCATGCGGCGGCGACCCTCGAAGCCTTGGCGGCCTCGATCAAGGCCAAGGGGGTGTTGCAGCCGCCCGTGGTCGAGGTTGAACGCCGCGACGACGGCGCGCCTACCGGCCACTATCTCGTGACCATCGGCGAGGGACGACGGCAAGCCCTGCGGCTGCTCGCCAAGCGCAAGACCCTCAAGCGCACCCATCCGGTCCGCGTGACCGTGGACGACACCAACGACGCCCATGAGATTTCGCTCGACGAGAACATCACCCGCGAAGCCATGCACCCCGCCGACCAGTTCGAAGCCTTCAAACGGGTGGCGGACGAAAAGGGCTGGGGCGCCGAAGAGATCGCCGCCCGGTTCGGGGTCTCGGCCCAGACCGTGCGCCAGCGGATGCGTTTGGGCGCGGTGGCGCCGGAGCTGATCGCCGCCTATCGCGCGGGCGAGGTGTCGCTGGATCAATTGATGGCCTTCGGCGTCAGCGACGACCACGCCCGGCAACGCCAGGTCTTTGACCAGGCCGGTCCCTATGCGGCGCCCTATGTGATCCGTCGCGCCATGACCGAGGCCAAGGTGCGGGCCGACGACCGGCGCGCCCGCTTCGTCGGCGTCGAGGCCTATGCGGCGGCAGGCGGCGGCGTCCTGCGTGACCTCTTCACCGAGGACGGGGGCGGATGGTTCGAGGACGTGGCCCTGCTGGACCAGCTGGCCGAGGCCAAGCTCGCCGCCCTGGCCGACGAGGTCCGCCAAGCCGAGGCCTGGAAATGGGCCGAAGGTCGGATCGACATGGCCTATGACGCCCGCTTCGGTCGGGTCTGGCCCGAGGCGGTGGAGCGCACCCCGGACGAGGCGGCGGCGGTGGCGGCCTTGGCCGAGGAATACGACCGTCTGATCGCCGAGGCGGACGAGGACGAAGGACTGAGCGAGAGCGCCGACGCTCGGCTTGAGGCGCTCGACCGCGAACTTCAGGCCTATGGACCGGACTATGACTATCCGGCCGAGGCCAAGGCGCGGGCGGGCGTCATGGTGATCCTGGGCCACGACGGCACGGCGCGGTTCGAGCGAGGACTGGTGCGGGCCGAGGACGCGCTGACTTCGCCTGAAACCGAGGATAAAGGCGCGGGTTCCGGCGAGGACGCGGCGTCCGAAGAGCGGGGAGCGGACGGACGGGACGCACCGTCGGGCTTGGAGTCCGAACCGCCTTCGGCCGACAGCGGCGCGCCCTTGTCGGATCGGTTGATCATCGATCTGAGCGCCCACAAGACCATGGGGCTGCGCGACGCCCTCCAGACCCAACCCATCCTGGCCTTGACGGCGGTGGTCCATGCCCTGGTCCTGTCGGTCTTCTATCCGGTCTATGATCCGCCGACGCCCTTGCAGTTACGCCTGACCAAGACAGGCTTGGACAAGGCGGCGCCCGGCGTCTCGGAGACCCCAGCCGGGCGGCGCGTGGCCGAGCGCGGCGAGGCCTGGGCGGTGCATCTGCCGGACAAGGCGGCGGACCTGTGGGCCGCGCTGGTGGAGATGCCGGGGTCTGATCTCCTCGACCTCCTGGCCTATTGCGCCGGATTGAGCGCCCAGGCCGTGCGCGATCCCCACGATCGCCATCCGGCGGCCTGGGCGCA
>JBKBXN010000058.1:0-15155 GCA_046314055.1 Brevundimonas sp. | reverse complement strand
ATGGCCGCCAACATCAAACAGAACGCCGACAACGCCGCCCAGACCGAGAAGATCTCGCGCCAGTCGTCCAAGGACGCCGAGGCCAGCGGCGAGGCGGTCAATCGCGCCGTCGAGGCCATGCGCACCATCGCCGACAAGATCGGCATCGTGCAGGAAATCGCCCGTCAGACCGACCTGCTGGCCCTGAACGCGGCGGTCGAGGCCGCGCGCGCCGGGGAACACGGCAAGGGCTTCGCCGTCGTCGCCTCGGAAGTGCGCAAGCTGGCCGAGCGCAGCCAGACGGCCGCCGCCGAAATCGGCGCCGTGTCGGGCGACACGGTCAAGGCGGCTCAGGAAGCCGGCGAAATGCTGCAACGCCTGGTGCCGGACATCCGCAAGACCGCTGAACTGGTGTCCGAGATCAGCGCGGCCTGCCGCGAGCAGGACGTCGGCGCCAGCCAGATCAACGAGGCGATCCAGCAACTGGACAAGGTGACCCAGCAGAACGCCGGCGCGTCCGAGCAGATGTCGGCCACCTCCGAGGAACTGGCGGCTCAGGCCGAAGAACTGCAGACCTCGATCGCCTTCTTCCGCACCGATACGGCCGGCGCCCGCGGCGGTCGTGCTCCGGCCCGGGCTCCGGCCCGCGTTTCGACCTTCAAGCCCGCCGCCAAGTCAGCTGCGCGGCCTGTGGCCAAGGCTGCTCCGGCCAAGCCGAGCGTCCACGCCCAGCAGGCCCGCGCCAAGGGCTTCGCATTGGACCTGGCCACCGGCGGCGCGGACGCCGAGGACATGGACTTCCGGGAGAGCGCCTGATGGCTGAAGCCGCCGAGGGCCAGTACGTCACCTTCGGCCTGGGCGACGAGGTCTTCGCCGCCCCGGTCGGCCTGGTGCGGGAGATCCTGACCTATCAGGCTCCCTCGCGCATTCCCAACGGTCCCGACTATCTGCTGGGGCTGACGGATGTGCGGGGCCGGGGCGTGCCGACGGCGGATCTGCGGATCCGCCTGGGCATGGCGGCGGTCGAGCCGACGCTCAACACCCGCATCCTGGTGCTGGACATTCCGCTGGAGGATCGGACCCTGAGTTTGGGTCTGGTCGCCGACCGGGTGTTCGAGGTCGCCGTCTTCACCGCCGACCAGATCGAAGCCTCGCCCGACATCGGGATCAAATGGCGCTCGGACTATATCTCGGGCGTCGTGCGTCGTGAGGACGGCTTCGTCGTCCTGATCGATCTGGCGCTCCTGTGGTCCAGCACGGACACCGCCTCACTGGCCTCACTATCGGACGTCGACCGCGCGGCCTGAAGGCCGTCGAAGGTTTCTCAGAAAGAGTATCCCCTTGTCTCACGCTGCGGTCGAACACTCCGCCCCGATCATCGATCAGATCAGCGCCCGCAACTTCGAGCGGATGGCGCGCTATATCTATGACTACAGCGGCATCAAGATGCCGTCGTCGAAGCGCACGATGCTGGAGGGGCGGCTGCGTCGCCGTCTGCGCAGCACCGGACATGCGACTTTCGACGATTATTGCGACTATCTATTCAAGGAAGACGGGCTTGAGGCCGAATCCGTCTTCCTGATCGACGCGGTGACGACCAACAAGACCGACTTCTTCCGCGAGCCGCGGCACTTCGACTATATGGCCAGCCACGTCCTGCCTGAGCTCAAGGCCGCCGGCGTGCGGAGGATCCGCGCCTGGAGCGCCGCCTGTTCCATGGGGGCCGAGCCCTACACCATGGCCATGGTCATGCAGAAATTCGCCGATGAGCAGGGTGGCCCGGACTACCAGATCCTGGGCACCGACCTGTCGACCGACGTGCTGGAAACAGCGCTGCGCGGCGTCTATCCGAACGAGATGCTGACGCCGGTGCCCGCCGATATGCGGCGCTGGGTCATGAGCGCGCGCGACGGCGCCCGGCGCGAGGGTCGCATCCATCCGTCCTTGCGGGCCAAGCTGTCACTGGCGCGCGTCAATCTGATGGACGAGGCCTATTCGGTCGGCGATCCATTCGACATGATCATGTGCCGGAACGTCATGATCTATTTCGATAAACAGACTCAGGCGAAGGTGCTGAAACGTCTGTGTGACAAGCTGAAGCCGGGGGGGCATCTGTTCATCGGCCATTCCGAAAGCATCACCGGCATCGAACTGCCCCTGGTCACCGTGGCCAACACCGTCTTTAGAAAGATCTGAGCCATGCCCAAGGTCCGCGTCTTGGTCATCGACGACTCAGCCAGCGTACGCCAGACCCTGGTCGACATTCTTTCCGCCGATCCGGGCATCGAGGTCATGGGCGTGGCCTCCGACCCCTTCGTCGCCGCGCGCCGTATCGCCGAGGATGTTCCGGACGTCATCACCCTGGATGTCGAGATGCCCCGCATGGACGGCATCACCTTCCTGCGAAAACTGATGGCCCAGCGACCGATCCCGGTGGTCATGTGCTCGTCCCTGACCGAGGCCGGTTCCGAGACCTTGATGCAGGCCCTGGAAGCCGGCGCTGTCGATATCATCCTGAAGCCGCGCATCGGGGCGGCGGACCATCTGGCCGAGAGCGCCGATCGCATACGCGACGTGGTCAAGGCGGCGGCGCGCGCGCGCCTGGGGGCGCGGCGCACGACGACGCGCAGCCTGGATCCAGGCACCAAACTGACCGCCGACGCCATGTTGCCGCCCCCCACGGGCGCCGCCATGGCCCGCACCACCGAAATGGTCGCCTGTCTGGGCGCCTCGACGGGCGGCACGGAGGCGCTGCGCGAGGTGTTGCAGGCCCTGCCGGCCAACGCGCCCGGCATCGTCATCGTCCAGCACATGCCGGCGGGTTTCACCGCCGCCTTTTCCAAACGGCTCAACGGTCTGTGCGAGGTCGAGGTCAAGGAGGCCCAGCACGGCGACCCCGTCCTGCGCGGCCACGTCCTGATCGCCCCGGGCGACAAGCATATGCTGCTGGAACGCCACGGCGCCCGCTACCAGGTCGCGATCAAGGACGGACCGCCGGTGTCGCGCCATCGTCCCTCCGTCGACGTCCTGTTCCGCTCAGCCGCCCGAGCGGCCGGGCGCAACGCCATGGGCGTGATCATGACGGGCATGGGCGACGACGGCGCGCGGGGCCTGTTGGAGCTGAAGGAGGCCGGCGCCACGACGCTGGCTCAGGACGAGGCGACCTCGATCGTGTTCGGCATGCCCAAGGAAGCCATTGCGCGCGGCGCCGCCCAGAAGGTGACGGCGCTCGAGAATATCGCCCGCGAGATCATGGCCGTCGATCGGTCCAGATAGACTGGGTCGACGCCTGCGACAGGTGCGTATCGCAGGCGTCTTCGTTTCAGAACAGCAGGTCGTCGAATTCGTCAACAGCCTCGGCGGGCTCGACTGGCGCGTCCGTCGTCGACTCATCCTGCTGGGCTTCGATCCGGTCGGCCTCGCTGAAGACGGCGTGAGCCGCGTGGATGGTCCGCTCGCGCGCCATGGTATAGCAGCGGCCGATCTCGGTGAGGGCGACGTCCACCACGCCAGCGATATCGGTCAGGTCATCAACGAAGGGCCCCGCCGCCTCGGTCAAAGCGACAGCGGCGGCATGCAGGGCGTCGCCCAGATCTTCCTTGAGGCCTAACTGGTCGGCGGCCTGGGCCAGAGACCGTGCGGTCGCCTCGCCCTGAGCGCCCAGCCCGACCAGATCCTTTTCGACCACGTCGGCCGCGCGGCGCAGATCCTCGTGCACGCGATTGAGGCGGCTCGCGTCGAGCTGGGCGCCTTCGGGCTCGTCTTCCGAAACACTGTGCGCGAGTTCGGCCAGGGACTTTAGCGAACCCAGGGTCTGGTCTGCGGCGTCTTCCAGATGGCTGGCGTGGCTGCTCAATTCGATGGCGATGACGCTGAGCGGTTTGCCGATCTCGCCCAGCCGGTTGCAGCGCAGGCTGCTGTTGATCGCCATCTGTTGAATGTCGCGCTTGACCTTCTGGATGGCGTCGACGCGCCGCGCCAGCGCCTCGACCGAAGAGACGGTCTCGCCGCTGATCCTCTGCGCATTGGTCATGGCCTCCGTGACGTCGTTCACCAGAAGGCCGGCGCGACCGAGGCTGACTTCGAGATCGCGCAGGTCGCCGCCGTTGTCGGACAGGCCGTGGATGACCATCAGCTGGGTCGTGTCCTTGGCCATGCCCGCCAGGTTCTGCGTCACCTTGGCGGCCTCGGCTTCGAAGTCCGAGGCTATGTCCGCCATCTGGTCGGCGACCATGTGCAACAGTCGGCGTTCGGCGCGGTCGCGCGCTTCTGGCGACAGATCCGCTTCGGCCACAGTGCGGGCCGACACCTGGATGCCGAGTTGAACGTGCTCGATCCGCTGGCGGGTGATGTCGCCGATCTGCAGCGCCATCAAGGCCTTGCCGACCTTCATCTGTATGTCCCGCGCGATGGCGGCGACCGAAGCCGCGACTTCGGCGATGCGGGCGTGGTGGATGCGGAGGGTCTCGGCGTCGACCGCCAGCTTGTCCGGCACTGCGGGGATCAGCTGCTTGTACTTGCCGCCCAGGCCCTGTTCGAAGGTCAGGGCGCCGTCGAGCTGATTGCGAAGGCGCGTCAGCTCGTCGGCCAGTTCGTCCAGTTGGGTGACGCCGAAGTCCAGTTGCTGGCACATGCGGTCGGCGAAGCCGGCGAATTCATCCGCTGCGCGGATGGTCGATCCGGCGGTGATCTTCACGTTCAAGGCGAAGGCGCGCAGATAGCGCAGCGTCGTGCGCATCGTGTCGATGTCCGTATCCAGCGAGGCGCTGGCGGTTTTCAGCTGGTCCAGATGGGCGACGCGGCGCTTCTGAGATTGCGGCAGGGCGCTGAGGCCCGATGCGGTTGAAAGCAGGTCGTTGCTGGTCCGGGAAACCGAGTCGACGTTCAGCGTCAGACCCAGCCGGTCAAGCGCCTCGATCAAGCCGCCGATCATCTCCAGCGAGTCGGCCAACTGTTGTCCGGCGTGGGAGAAACGGGTCTCGACCCGCGCGCGGGCCGTTTCCAGCTGGTCCGTGACGTCCGGGGCGACAATGGGCCCTGGGGCGGAGGTCGCGAACGTCCCGCCAGGGAAAGGGTCGATATGCTGCGCTTCCGCCTGCATGAACGGTCTCGTTCTGAGAGTCATGGCGTCAACTTAGCCGCGACATGAAAACCGTCGGTAAACGACGAGGAGAAACAGTCGTATCTCGGGACAAGGTCAATGGGTCAGGTCCGGCGAACGCGCGCGGCCGACGCTGGATTTTGAACGGCCGAGGTTCGTGCTCGACGGCGACGGTTGATAGCCGAGGCCTGAGCAAGCGTGAGGTTCGGGTAGCGCCGTGCGGCATAACGCAGCTGTTCGATAAACCCGGGCAGCCAGGCGGCCGCGGCCCCGCCGGCTCCGGCGAGGAAATCCCCCACCGAGACGCTGCGGCCCGTGAAGAACTGCAATCCTTCGGCGGCGAGCGCGGCGGCGATCACGAAGACGACCAGATCATCGCGGCGGCGGCTCGGCGAGATGAGGAACAGGCCGACCGTCATGCCATAGAAGGCGATGGCGTGGGCGGCCTTGTCGTTCAAGCCAAACGCCTGCTCCAGGCCCTGAAATGGGCCGAGCATCAGAACGGCCATGCCTGTCGCGGCGAAAACGAACAGCAGGCGAGCGGCGAGGATGATGCGGCGCGACGTGAGCATGGAGGAGGGCGTCCAGGACGGTGATGACGCCATCCTGCACAGGCCGCCCCAAGATGCGGTGAAGCGATATGCTGAACCGTTTACGAACGCCGCTGCTGCGTGCTCTGCCTTAGGGCAGGCTGGACCAGGCGATGGCGTGAACCTTGTCGCGACCGAGAACGGCGGCGAGAGGTTCCTTCGGGAACAGTCCCGCAATGGCGGGATCGCGGACGTTGAGCCCGCCGGTGAAGGCCCCGAAGGCGGGCAGGAGCAGCCGCGAGCCGTCGGTGACGAAACAGGGGCGTCGCACGCCGCGACCATAGCCGACCACGCGCGCTGCGGGGTGGAGATGGCCCGCCACCTCGCCGTGGCGGTCGTCGGCAGCTGTCAGCGTCTCGGGTTCGTGCGTCAGCCGCAGGCCGCCCAGGGTCAGATCGCCGACGATCCGGCCGGGCAGGGGGGATGACAGACCGGCTTGGTTCGCCAGGGCTTCGCGGTCGTGATTGCCCTCCAACCACAGCCAATCTCGCCCAGCGGAGAGCCGGTCCAGTCGCTCACGATCGTCGAGGGGCATCCGAGAGATGGCTCGTGCATCGTGAAAACTGTCGCCCAGAAGCACGACCATCGCAGGGTGAAGGTCCGCGATTTCCGCCTCCAACCTGTCCAGGGTGGCGCGGCTGTCGTAGGGCGGCAGCATCTGGCCGCGGGCGGCGAAGGCCGAGCCCTTCTCAAGGTGCAGATCCGCCGCGATCAGGGCGCGGTAGGCTGGAAGCCACAGGGCGCCGGAACAGCGCAACACGCAGGTCTCGCCCGCGATCTGGACCCGCAACGAACCGCAGGGCTTGCGGGCGGGGGACAGGGTCTGGCGCAGGGCGGCGTTCATGCCGCGTCCTCATCCATGACTTCGGCGATCAGATGTTCGGCGCTCTCGTCCAGGATCATCTCTGCGGCGTCGCCGCCGACCCGTTCGCGACCGATCTGCACCAGGACCGGCACGCAGAAGGGCGAGGGTCGGGTCAAGAGCTGGTGTCGGATCCGGCCCTCGATCCGCGCCAGCATCTGGCCCAGGCGCGCCACGTCCAGCAGGCCGGAAGCGGCGTCGGCGCGGGCGGTCTTCAGCAGCAGATGGTCGGGTTGGTGGCGGCGCAGCACGTCGTAGATCAGGTCGGTGGAGAAGGTCACCTGACGCCCGGTCTTCTCGGCGCCCGGTTGTCGGCGTTCGATCAAGCCGGAGATCAAGGCGCAATTTCGGAAGGAGCGCTTCATCATGAAGCTTTCCTCAAGCCAGGCCTCCAGGTCGTCGCCCAGCATGTCGGATTGGAACAGGGCGTCCAGGTCGATCTGGTCCATCGGCTTGATGGACCAGATGGCCAGAGAATAGTCGGTGACGACAAAGCCCAGCGGTCCGACGCCCAGCCGGTCCAGCCGCCGGGTCAGCAGCATGCACAGGGTGGTGTGGGCCAGATTGCCCTCGAACGGGTAGGCGACCAGGAAGTGTCGACTGCCGCGCGGGAAGGTCTCGACCAGCATGGATTCGGCGTCGGGAATGGCGGACCGTTCGGCCTGGAGCTCCAGCCATTCCTGAACATCAGGCGGCAGGACGCGCCAGTGATCCGGGTCCTGAACCATGGTGCGCACCCGGTCGGCCAAGGATGTGGACAGGGGAAATTTGGACCCGCCCCAGGACGGGATCTTGGGTTCCTTGTCATTGGCGTGGCTGACCAGGGCGTCGGTCCCGACGATGCCCTGAAACGCCCAGACCTGGCCGCCGAACAGGAAGGTGTCGCCGGGCGTCAGCTGTTCGAAATACCATTCCTCGGCCTCGCCCACCTTGCGACCTGGGACCAACTGGCGCGAGGCCCCGCCGCGACGACCGGCGATCCGTACGTTCAGGGTTCCGGCGGAGACGATAGCGCCGACGTTCATCCGGTGGCGCTGGGCGATGTGCTGGTTGCGCACCTTCCATCGGCCGTCCGGCGTGCGGACGATGCGGGCGAACCGGTCGTAGGTGCGCAGCGCATAGCCGCCGGTGGCGACGAAATCGACCACCTCCTCGAACTGCTCCCAGGTCAGGTCGCGATAGGGGCCGCAGCCGATGATCTCGTCGTACAGGGCCTGCATGTCGAAGGCCTCGGAACAGGCGACGCCCATGATGTGCTGGGCCAGGGTGTCCAGGGTGCCGATGTGAATCGGCTCCCAGTCGAAGGCGTTGTCGGCCACCGCCTCGCGCGCCGCCTGGCATTCCAGCATCTCGAACCGGCTGGCGGGCACCAGAAGGGCGCGCGACGGCTCGTCCAGCCGGTGATTGGCGCGGCCGATCCGCTGGACCAGGCGACTGGAGCCCTTGGGCGCGGCCATCTGGATGACCAGGTCCACGTCGCCCCAGTCGATGCCGAGGTCCAGGGTGGAGGTACAGACGACAGCCCGCAGATCGCCGCGCGCCATGGCCGCCTCGACCTTGCGCCTTTGCTCCGCCGCGAGCGAGCCGTGGTGCAGGCCGATCGGCAGATTGTCGTCGTTGATCGCCCACAGCTGCTGAAAGACGAATTCAGACTGCCACCTGGTGTTGACGAAGATCAGGGCCAGGCCTGCGCGCTGGATGGCGGCGTAGACCTCGGGAATGGCGTGCTGGCCGGTGTGGCCCGCCCAGGGGACTTTGCCCTCGGAGATCAGCACGTCGATCACGGCCGGGGCGCCGGGGTCGCCCTTGACGAGGACGACTCCTTCTCCCCTTGCGGGAGAAGGTGGGCCCGAAGGGCTCGGATGAGGGGGCGGTTCGGCCTCGACGGCGGGCGCCGGTACGTTCGGAAGCAACCTCTCATCCGTCTCGCTGCGCGAGCCACCTTCTTC
This sequence comes from Brevundimonas sp., assembly GCA_046314055.1. Classification (GTDB taxonomy): domain Bacteria; phylum Pseudomonadota; class Alphaproteobacteria; order Caulobacterales; family Caulobacteraceae; genus Brevundimonas. Next base: position 6,674 of record JBKBXN010000058.1, on the reverse strand, counting down.
CGCAAGGGGAGAAGGAAGTCGGGGCGCCAGCCACCCTCGGATCAGGTCCGGGTCTTCGATGGTCGCGCTCAAGCCAACCCGCCGCATCCCCGGTGAAAAACTCTGCAGCCGGCCCAGCCCTAGCGACAACAGATCGCCGCGCTTGCCGCTCCAGATCGCGTGCACCTCGTCCAGCACGACGCATTTCAGATCGGCGAAATATGATCGGGCGCCCTCCCAGGCGCAGAACAGGGCCAGCTGTTCGGGCGTGGTCAGCAGGATGTCGGGGGGGAAGTCGCGCTGGCGCTGGCGTTTGGACTGTTTGGTGTCGCCCGTTCGGGTTTCGACGTGGATGTTCAACCCGATTTCGCGGATCGGGGTCATCAGATTGCGCTCGACGTCGGTGGTCAGGGCCTTCAGCGGCGATAGATAAAGAGTGTGCACACCCGACCCCGGCCCTGTCTGCGGCTTGGGTCCGCGTTCCGCCAGGTCGATCAGGCTGGGTAGAAACCCGGCCAGGGTCTTGCCCCCGCCTGTCGGCGCGACCAGCAAGGCGTGGCTCCCGGCCTGAGCCGCCGCGACCATCTCCAGCTGATGCCGCCGAGGCGACCAGCCGCGCGCGCCGAACCAGTCGGCGAACAGCGGCGGAAGCGTTGCGGAGGCGGCGGCGGTCGTCACGAACGGCATATAGCATGTTCCCGTTCCGTTTCAGCCCCGGGGTCGCTATCTATCGGCCGTGTCCGACGAATCCGTCATCGCTGAATCCCGCCTGACCGGCGTCGAGCCCTGGCTCGACCTGCCGCCGGCGCTCGCCACCCCGCCGGGCGCGGGGGCGGTGTGCGACGAGGCGGGGGCGAGGAAGATCGGGCGGGGGGCGGCCGAGGGCTTCTTCACTGGCGGGCCGGTGCTGGTGGCGCATGCGTCGCTGACGGCGCGACGGCTGGGGCTGACGCCGCCGCCGCGGTCGGGTGAGTTGATGGATGTGCTGGAGCTTTACGCCTTCGTGCGGCCGGCGCAGTTCTGCGCGCCTTCGCCGACGGGGCTGGCCCTTTCGCTGGGGTTGGCGGAGCCGAAGTCGCCCGAGGAGCAGGCGGCGGTTCTGCGCGAGGCGGCGGCCGTGCTGCTGCGCGAACTGGCGGCGCCCGCCTATCCGGAGTGTGAAGCCGCCTATGTCCTGTCCTTGACCCTGCAACGGTCGGGCTGGGCCTGGGGCGAGCGGGTGGTGCAGGCTCTGGAGGCCGGCGGGGTGCGGGCGCGGCAGCATCGCGGGTCGGGGCTGGACGTCTGGAGCCGGCTGACCGAGTGGGAGGACGAGGCGCCGCGCGGCGAGGCGGGGTCGGCGCCGGTCGACAGCGAGAGCGCGCGCATCCGGCTGGCCAAACTGCTTCAGGCCTCGGGCCTGGACGAGACGCGGCCGACCCAGTCCGACTATGCCGCCGAGGCCGCCTTCGCCTTTTCGCCGCGCAACGAAGAGGGGCGGCCGCGGGTGCTGCTGGCCGAGGCGGGGACCGGCACGGGCAAGACTCTGGGCTATCTGGCGCCGGCCTCGCTGTGGGCCGAGCGGAACCAGGGGGCGGCCTGGATCTCGACCTACACCCGCGCCCTGCAACGCCAGATCGACCGCGAGAGCCAGTCGCTGTGGCCCGATCCGGAGGAGCGCCGCAGGAAGACCGTGATCCGCAAGGGACGCGAGAACTATCTTTGCGTCCTCAATCTTCAGGACATGGTTCAGGCGGCCCAGTTGGGGAACGGCGACCTGATCGGCTTGGCCCTGGCGGGACGCTGGGCCGTGCATACGCGCGACGGGGACATGACCGGAGGGGATTTCCCGGGCTGGCTGCCGGGTCTGTTCGCCATGGCGCCCGCCCATGCGGCGGGGGCGGCCAATCTGGTGGACCGGCGGGGCGAGTGTGTCCACGCCGCCTGTCCCCACTATCGCAGTTGTTTCGTCGAGAAGACGATCCGCGCCAGCCGCCGCGCGGACCTGGTCATCGCCAACCATGCCCTGGTGCTGACCCAGGCGGCGTTCGACGGCGCGCGCTCGGCGCGGGGCCAGAAGCAGGACGGCGAGACGGCGGCCCTGAAACGCATCGTCTTCGACGAGGGCCACCACCTATTCGACGCCGCCGACAGCGCCTTTTCCGCCTGTCTGTCGGGCCAGGAAGCGGCCGAGCTGCGCCGCTGGATCCGAGGGCCGGAAGGCAAGGGTAGGCGCGGGCGCGGGCTGGAGCAGCGGCTGGGCGACATGGTCGGGGACAATGAGGCGGCGCTGAAGTCTTTGCAGGACGCCATCCGCGCCTCGGCCGCGTTGCCGGGCGAGGGCGTGTCGGGCCGCGTCGCCCCCGCCTCGGGCGAGGTCAATCCCATCGGGCCGATTGAGGCCTTCCTGGCGGCCGCCTTGAACCAGCTGCGCGCGCGCACGGCCGAGAACAGTCCATACGGCGGCGCCGAGTTCGGGATGGAATGCGCGCTGAAGCCGGTGACCGATCCGGTCGCCGAGACGGCGCGCGCGGCCGCCCAGGCGCTGGCCGCCATTGAGGCGCCGCTGCTGGCCCTGTCGCGGCATCTGGAAGACATCCTCGACGACGAGGCGGCCGAGCTGGACGGGTCGCAGCGGTCGCGGATCGAGGGGGCGTTGCGGGGGCTGGACCGGCGCGCGCGGATGACCCTGCCGGGCTGGCGCTCGATGCTGGCGGCGCTGGAGGACGGCGGGGACGAGCCTGACCCGGATTTCGTCGACTGGCTGTCGGCCGAGACCGCTTTCGGTCGCATTCACGATGTGGCCCTGCGCCGCCACTGGATCGACCCGACCGTGCCGCTGGAGGCGGCGGTGATCGCGCCCGCGCACGGGGTGCTGGTGACCTCGGCCACCCTGTCCGATCCGTTGCAGGAAGACCCGTTCGATCTGGCGCGTCTGCGGACCGGCTCCGCCAGGCTGATCGAGCCGCCGCGCACGCTGAAGGTCGAGAGCCCGTTCGACTATGCCGCCAACAGCCGGGTCATCGTCGTCAACGATCTGGTCAAGGACGACCCGCGCCAGACGGCGGCGGCGATGCGCGAACTGTTCCTGGCGGCCGGGGGAGGGGGACTGGGCCTGTTCACCGCCATCCGTCGGCTGAAGGCGGTCTATGAGCGGCTGGGTCCGGACCTGGCCAGGGCGGGGGTGCCGCTTTACGCCCAGCACGTGGATCCGCTGGAGGTGGGCGCCCTGGTCGACATGTTCCGGGTCGAAGAGAACGCCTGTCTGCTGGGCACCGACGCGGTGCGGGACGGGGTCGATGTGCCGGGGCGGTCCCTGCGCGTGCTGGCCTTCGACCGCGTGCCCTGGCCGCGCCCGGATCTGTTGCACAAGGCGCGGCGCGAACGTCTGGGCGGCCAGTTCTCGCAGGGCAAGGGCTATGACGACGCCCTGGCCCGAGCCCGCATCGCCCAGGCCTTCGGGCGGCTGATCCGGCGCGGCGACGACAAGGGGGTGTTCCTGATGCTGGACGCCGCCACCCCGACACGGCTGTTCGCCAGCCTGCCGCCGGGCACAGAGGTCCAGCGGATGGGCCTAGCCGATGCGGTCGAGACGGTGCGGACCTTCTTGGCGGACTGAACATCGTCGTCGCGGCGACGTTCCTGACGCTAGCGAGCAAGCCTTCGCTTCGACTAAGAAGACGCCATGACCGAGCTTCCCACCAAGCGACACAGCCGCGCGGGCCTGTACGCCCCCTTCGTCATCATGCTGATCGCCCTGGCCGGCTGGACGGGGTGGTGGTTCTATCTGACGCGCCAGATCGACAAGGGACTGGAGGCCCAGGCCGTGACGATGCGTCAGGCCGGCTGGGACGTGCGCTACGCCGACAAGCGGATCGTTGGCTGGCCGTTCCGCGCCAATGTGAAACTGACCCATGTCACCATCGCGGCGCCGTCTGGTCACGCCGTCGCGGCGCCCGAGTTGAACGCTGAGGCCAACGCCTATCAGCCGACCAAATGGGTCGTGGTCGCCCCGGAAGGCCTGATCCTGACCCGCGCCGGCAAGGGCAAGGTGGCGGTGAACGGCGACGCCATCCGCATGAGCGCCAGCGGCATCGATCAACGCTGGCCCAATCTGGCGCTGGAACTGGTCAATCCGGTCTTTACCGCCCATGCCGACGGCGAGCCCTTCCCCATCGCTCGCGCGGCGCGGATCGAATTCTATTCCCGCCCCCATCTGGAAGGCTCGACCGCGCCGAGCGACGACATCGATGTGATGTTCCGCCTGGTGGATGGGCAGGGACGCCGCGACGGACCGGTCGAGGGGTTCGCCCAGGACGGCCAGCTGACCACCCAGCTTGAGGCGACCATCGGTCGGGCGGACCTGTTGAAGGTCGGGGATGCGGCCGGGGTCTTTTCTCAATGGACCAAGGGCGGGGGCACGTTCCGCAAGGTGCGGGGCGATCTTCAGGCGGGCGACAGCCGCGCCACCTTGAGCAGCGAGGTGTTGCGCGCCGACCCCAACGGAAGGCTGACCGGCGAGGTGGCCCTGCAGTCGCGCAAGCCGCTGCCCGCCCTGTCGGGCCTGTTGGAGACGCGCCAGGGGCCGGTGAACCGTGTCGGCGCCGCCGGCGCCGCTGCGGTCGCGGGGGCGGCCGACGCCGCCGGGCGCGAAGACATGGCTTTGACCATCATATTCCGGGACGGCCGCACCTGGCTGGGGCCCTTCCCCCTGGCCCCGGCGCCCAAGCTGTTCTGATGGGACTGCTGGAAGAACCTCAGGACGACGCCGTCCTGTCGGGACTGGACCGGGCGGTGGTCGAGGCGGTGCGCGCCAGAGTCGCGGCCGGTCCGCGGGATCGGTTCGACGCGGGGGTTCTGGCGCTGCGCGATCTGACGGCGGACCTGGCTCCCAGCGAGCGCAGCGCGCTGAAGGCTTTGTGGGGGCGTATAGAGGCGGCGACCGGACCTTCGCTGGTGACATGCGGTGGTCTTGCGCTGGCCCTGGCGACCGACCGCTACGGTCTTGGCGCCCGCCCGTTGTCCGCCGACGACGCCCTGAAGGCGGTTGAGGGCGGGTCTCGCGCCATGCTCGATCTGACATCGGACCGACCCTGGTGGGGGCGGCTGCTGGCGCGCCCCGAACTGACGATCGTCGCCGCCCTGCCGGACGACGGCCGGGCGCGGCCCCAGGCCTTTCTGGTGTCCAAAGAAATCTCAGGCCCCACCGGTGGAGACCGCACCTTCTGGGTGACCGACAGCGGCTGGTCCGAGACCAAGATCGTCGAGGCCCTGGGCGAGGCCGGGCTGGTCGCCGATCCGCTTGCGGCGGCAGGCGGCTTGAAGCTGTTCGTGTTGACGGGCTATGTGCAGGCGGAAGACGGGCGGCTGAGCAACGCCCCCGGCCGTCTGACCGGCGTCATCGGCGCCGCCCCCATCTTCTGAGTTCTCTCATCTTCCGAGTTCAAGGCTTCTCATGACCGACGCGCCTGCGCCCAAGCCCGGCATCCTCGACATCGCCCCCTATGTCGGCGGCAAGTCGTCCATCGCCGGCGTCGCCGAGCCGATGAAACTGTCCTCGAACGAGAACATGCTGGGCGCCGGCGAAAAGGCGCGCGCCGCCTATGAGGCCGCGATCAAGAACATCCACATCTACCCGGACGGCCGGGCGACCAAGCTGCGCGATGCGGTGGCGGAGAAGCACGGGCTGGAGCCCGAGCGGCTGATCTTCGGCAATGGCTCGGACGAGGTCTTCGCCCTGCTGAACCAGACCTATCTGACGGCGGGCGACAATATCGTCTGCGGCCAGTACGGCTTCCTGGCCTACCGGATCAGCGCCCTGGGCTGTGAGGCCCAGGTCAAGCTGGCGCCGGAGCCGAACTTCAAGGCCGAGGTCGACGCCCTGCTGGCCCAGGTCGATGAGCGGACGAAGATCGTCTATGTCTCCAACCCGTCGAACCCGACTGGCAGCTACAACACCGGAGAGGAAGTCCGTCGCCTGCACGCGGCCCTTCCGGCCCATGTGATCCTGGTGATCGACGAGGCCTATGCGGAATATGTGACCGAGGCCGACTGGGAGACCGCCTTCCCGCTGGCCAAGGACGCGACCAATGTCGTCGTCACCCGCACCTTCTCCAAGATCCACGGACTGGGGGGGCTACGCATAGGCTTCGGCTACGCGCCGCTGAAGGTCGCGGAGGCGATCGACCGGATCCGCCTGCCGTTCAACGTCTCGGTTCCGGGGCTGGAGGCCGCGACCGCCGCCCTGTTCGATGAGGCGCACCAGACGGCCTCGCGCGAGCTGGTGTCGAATTGGAAGCCGCGCCTGACCCAGGCCCTGCGCGGCTTCGGGCTCGAGGTTCTGCCCAGCGCCGGCAATTTCGTGCTGGTGGTGTTCGACGGCGCCGAACGCGCCGCCGCCGCCAACGACCACCTAAATACTCGGGGCGTCATCGTGCGGCCGGTCGGCGGCTATGGTCTGCCACAGGCGCTGCGCATCACCATCGGCACGGAAGATCAGAACCGCGCCGTGATCGACGCGCTCAGCGAGTTCGCGGCGACCTGACGGTCGCCGCCTTTTCCTCAGCCGCCGAAGCGACGGGCGAAGAAGACGCCCGTGCGGATGGTGTCGTCTTCCTGGGACAGGGGGCTGTCGGCCACGTCGCCCAGGCGGCGCTCATAGTTGACCAGGGCGCCGGCTCCCCATTTGTCGTTGAGGGGAACCAGCAGGAACAGGT
>JBKBXN010000057.1:0-15239 GCA_046314055.1 Brevundimonas sp. | reverse complement strand
CGAGCGGACGCGGGCGCACGACGCCTTCTTCGATGCGGAGCTTCAGGGGCGGCTGGAGTCGGGCGTGCTGCGTCGGCTGGACCGCGCCTTCTCGCGCGATGCGGGCGACGGCCGCTATGTTCAGGATCTGGTCGCCGGGGCGGCGGACGAACTGCGCGCCTGGATCGGTCGCGGCGCCACCATCCATGTCTGCGGCAGTCTGGAGGGCATGGCCGCAGGCGTTCATGCGGCGCTGGAGACCGCCTTGGGCGCCGAGGTTCTGCTGGACCTGCTCGAAACCGGTCGTTACCGCCGCGACGTCTATTAGGGCTGCCGCTCGCCGGGCCTTCCTGCCATCAATAGCGCAAAGAAAGGGAGGAACCGATGATTTCCATGCTGCTGGCGGCAGCGCTTTCGACCCTGCCGCAAACGTCCGACGCTCCGGTTGGATACGCTCTGACCTGGTCCGACGAATTCGCTGGCGACGGCCTGCCCGACGCCTCGAAGTGGCGATACGACACCCAGGCCAACAAGACCGGCTGGTATAACGAGGAGCTGCAGTACTATTCCGCCGCGCGGCCCGAGAACGCCCGCATCGAGGACGGCGTGCTGATCATCGAGGCGCGGCGAGAGATCCTCAACCCGCCCCCGGCCGACTGGGGCGGACAGGCCTACACCTCGGCGCGGATGATCTCGACCACCGCCTGGTCACGCGGTTTCATCGAGACGCGCGCCAAGATCCCTTGCGGACGCGGCAGCTGGCCGGCCATCTGGATGTTGCCCGAAAAGGCGGCCGGCTGGCCCATCGGCGGCGAGATCGACATCATGGAGCACGTCGGCCATCGCCCCGGCGTTGTGCACGGCTCGATCCACACCGAGGCCTACAACCATGTGAAGGGCACCCAGAGCACGGCGACGCGCCAGGTCGCAGACGCCTGCGACGCCTTTCACCGCTATCAGGTGCGTTGGACGCCGGACGAGATCGTTTTCCTGATCGACGACCAGCCCTTCCACCGCTTCGCCAACGACCAGGCGCGCGATGTGGAGACCTGGCCGTTCGACAAGCCGTTCCACCTGATCCTGAACGTCGCCGTGGGCGGAACCTGGGGCGGCGAGGAGGGCGTCGACGACGCTATCTTCCCACAGCGGATGGAGGTCGACTACGTCCGGGTCTATCAGCCGGCCGACTGATCCAGTCGGCCCAGCAGGTCAGCCGCGAAGCTGGACAGGGTGTCGTCTCTCGCGCCCATGACGATGATCCGGTCGCCCGGTTGCGCCATCTCCACGATCCGGTCACCGCAGTCGGCGCGGGTCGGCAGGGCCTGTGCCTGACGGCCGGCGGCGCGGACTCCGGCGGCGATGTCCTCCGAGCCCACGCTGCGGTCGGTGGTGCCGCCGTAGTAGACCGGTTCAGGCATCAACAAGACGTCGTCGGGACGCATCAGGCCGGCGAAGCCGTCGATGAACTCCTGCCGCATCAGCTTCAGCGGACCGAAGCCGTGGGGCTGGAACAGGATCAGCAGGCGGCCGTCGAAGGCGTGCAGGGTCTTGAGCGTGGCGGCGATCTTGTCCGGGTTATGGGCGAAGTCGTCGATAACGGTGATGTCGTTCACGGTCCCGACCACCTCCATCCGGCGACGGATGCCGGCGAAGGTCTCCAGCGCCTTGACCGCCTCGGCCGTCGGCACGCCCAGAGCCTTGGTCGCGCCCAGGGCCGCCAGGGCGTTGGCGACATTGTGGGCGCCGGGGACGTTCAGGACGACGTCATATTCGCTCCAGCCCTCGATCAGGCGGAACTTCATGCCGGTCGGCAGGGGGACGAGGTCGTGGGCCGACAGGTCGGCCTTTTCTTCTCCCAGACCGAAGGTGATCGCCTCGCCGGCCGGAAGCATCTGGGCCAGGGCCGCCGTCTCGGGATTGTCGAGGTTCAGCACCGCCGTGGTCGCGCGGGCGGTGAAGCCGCCGAACAGGTCGCGCAACTCCTCCATCGACTTGTGGTCCAGCGAGATGTTGGAGACGACGGCGACGGTGGGGTCATAGCCGGCGATGGAGCCATCGGACTCGTCCACCTCGGCCACGAACAGGTCCGGTCCGCCCACCAGGGCGCTGGCGAACGGATGATCGGCGTCGGCGAAATTCTTCATCACCGCGCCGTTGACGACGGTGGGGTTGCGCTCGGTCTGGCTCAGGATCCAGGCGATCATGCCGGTGATGGTGGACTTGCCGCTGGTGCCCGCCACGCCGACCGAGGTCGGGGCGGCGTTGAACAGCTGGCTCAGCAGCTGGGGTCGGGTCTTGATGACGGCGCCGGCGCGACGGGCCGCGCCGATGTCGGGCACGGTTTCTTCGATCGCGCCGGTGGCCACCACGGTCTGGGCGGCGCGGGTCACGCCCGATCCATCCTGAGGGTGCAGGGTCACGCCATGGGCGCGCAGCCAGTCGAACTTCTCGGGCGTGCGACCCTGGTCCAGCGCTCGGTCAGAGCCTTCGATACGGTGGCCCTGGGCCTGTACGATCAGGGCCAGGGGCAGCATGCCCGATCCGCCGATGCCGCAGAAGAAATAGGAGGCGTCTTGGTTCATGCCCCCTTAGAACAGGGGATCGGGCCGATCCGCCAGAGGCGGACTGCAATTTCGACGAAGAAGACGGACGTGACGAGCAACAGCTTCAAGATCGGCGTGGTCTGCGCCAGTTCGCGCTTCTCGAAGGAGCGCGCCGAGGCCGTCGAGGCCTGGATGGCGCAGCATCATCCGGACCGCGACGTGTCGGTGGTCTTCCACCCCGCCTGCTTCCTGAAGCACGGCCATTTCGCCGGGGACGATCGGGCGCGGGCGGACGCCTTCGTCGAGTTCGCCAATGATCCCCGCATCGACGCCATCTGGTTCGCGCGCGGCGGCTATGGATCGTGCCGCATCGCCGCCTCGGTGATTCCGCGCCTGAACGCCGTGGCCCGCAAGAAGCGATACATGGGCTATTCCGACGCGGGCAGTCTGCTGGCGGGGATGTACAAGGCCGGGTTCGAACATCTGGCGCATGGGCCGATGGCGTCGGATTCGGTGCGGGACGATGCCACGGCGAAAGGCGCTCTGGCCTGGCTGACGACCGGACGGACGGACTGGATCGAGCCGTCGTTGGCGATCGACCCCCGACCGGCCGTCGCCTTCAACCTGACCATCATCGACCAGTTGCTGGGCACGGATCTGGAGCCCGATCTGGCCGGCCATGTGCTGATGCTGGAGGAGGTGTCCGAGGCGGCCTATCGGATCGACCGAATGATGTTTCACTTGACGGGCCAGGACTCTATTCGCGGTGTGGCCGGAATTCGCCTGGGACGTGTTTCAGATGTCACGCCAAATGATCCCGATTTCGGCCAGTCTCCGGATGAGATTGTTCGCTACTGGTGCCTGAGATCGGGCATAGAATTCTTGGGTTCCGCCGATATCGGGCACGACCCAGCCAACAAGGTGGTGCCTTTCGGCCTGCGTCGCTGAAAAGCGGTCGCGGCGAGAAAGACACAGTCCGGCCATGATCCGCATCATGCCGGTCGTCGCCCCCTCGACAGTGGAGACGAGTGAACGTCAGATGCAGGTCCGCGAGGCGTTAGGACTTCGTTAAGCCAAGGCGTTGGGGGACGCTGCGGTTTACGCCTTATGCGATGCGGCGGTTCGTTCGGACTTCGGGGGATGCCCGGACGAACCGCCTGATCGTTCTCCGATCATCGACGTGCCCGATCATCGACGTGAAGCCCCGCAAGGCTTAAGGATCGCCAGGTGCGTTTCGACGAAAGATTCATCGATGAACTGAAGGCCCGCCTTCGCCCGTCCGACGTGATCGGGCGGACGGTGAAGCTCAAGCGGCAGGGGCGGGAATACGTCGGCCTTTCGCCCTTCTCGAAGGAGAAGTCGCCCTCGTTCTTCGTGAATGACGACAAGGGCTTTTTCCACGACTTCTCGTCCGGCAAACACGGCGACATCATCTCCTTCCTGCAGGAGACGGAGCGGCTCAGCTTCGTCGAGGCGGTGCAGCGGCTGGCCGGCGAGGCGGGCATGCAACTGCCGGCCGAGGACCCCAAGGAAGCCGAACGCGAGCAGAAACGATTGGGTCTGTCCGAATGGATGGACCTGGCCCAGAAATGGTTCGCCGCCAATCTGAGGCGCACGCCGGGCAAGGCGGCGCGCGAATATCTTGAGAAACGCGGGCTGCCCGAGGATCAGTGGGAGCGGTTCGGCCTGGGCTATGCGCCCAACGACCGCGAGGGGCTGAAACAGGCCCTGGTCCAGCGCGGGGCGCGGCCGGCGGAACTGGTCGAGGCCGGGGTGCTGATCTCCCCGGACAGCGGCGGTCAGCCCTATGACCGGTTCCGCGACCGGCTGATGTTCCCCATTCTGGACGCGCGCGGGCGGATCGTCAGCTTCGGCGGCCGGGCGATGAACCCCGACGACCGGGCCAAATATCTGAACGGCCCGGAAAGCCCGCTGTTTCACAAGGGGGCGACGCTCTACGGCCTGCCCGAGGCGCGGCGCATCCTGGGGGCGGAGAGCAAGAACGACCAGGCCATCATCGTGGTCGAAGGCTATATGGACGTCATCGCCTGCCAGCGCGCAGGCCTGCCGGCCGTCGCGCCGATGGGCACGGCCCTGACGGAAGAACAGATGGAGCGGCTGTGGCGGGTCAGCCATGAGCCGGTGTTGTGTTTCGACGGCGATGCGGCGGGGCTGCGGGCCGCCTATCGCGCCATCGAGCGGTCGCTGCCGCTGCTGAAGCCGGGGCGGTCGTTCCGGTTTTCTCTGCTGAGCGGCGGGCAGGATCCCGACGACATCCTGCGCGACAAGGGGGCGCCGGCGCTGCGCCAGGCCCTGGCCGACACCCACGGCTTCGCCGAGGTGCTGTTCCGTCGCGAGCAGGATCTGGAGCCGCTGGACACGCCGGAGCGCAAGGCCGGGTTCAAGGCGCGGCTGCGCAACACCGCCTCGGCCATCCAGGACAAGGATTTGGCGGAGCAGTATCGCCGCGACCTGTTCGACCGGTTCGACGCCCTGTTCCCGCGCTCGCCGGCGCGTGCGCCCTGGACGCCGGGGCAGGGGCGCGGCCGCTTCGGCCCGCCTCCGAAACTGGGTCAGACGGTCGAAGGCGCCCAGGCGATGCAGTCGCTGTTCCGGGCGGTCAGCCCGGTGGCGGCGGCCCTGGCCTATGCCGCGATCGACGACATCGAGCGGCTTGACGACCATCTGGAGGAGGTCAGCGTCCAGGGCTTCGGCGACGCCGCGCTTGAGGGACTGGCCCAGGAACTGGTGCGGCTGCGCCTGTCCGGTCAGGCGTCGGATGCGGCCGTGGTGCGGCATCGGCTCCGCGATTCCGGTTTCGATCCTCTGCTGAAGGAGATCGAGAAGGCGGCGTCCAAGTCGGGCGCCTCCTTCCTGTCGTCGGACCTGACCGTGGCGGAATCGCGCGCCCACTGGCTGAAGGTGTTCGGCCTGATGACGCATCTGGCCGCCCTGTCGCGCGCCATCGAGACTGCGAAACAGGACCTGGGCCAGGGGACGGGCATTGAAGCCCTGATCCGCCTGAAGGCCGAGCGCGACGCCATCACCCGCTCGTTCGCGGCGCCCGATTTCTGGACGACCCTGGTCTGAGGCGCGCCGATTGAGGCGGATGCGCTTGACTCTGCCCGCTCGCGACGCCATCTGGCGCAATCGGGTCATGATGCCTTAGTGCGCGAGGTCGAGAAGGCGGCGGCAAAGTCCGGCGCGCCATTCCAGGCCGCAAATGCGCCCCTCGCCGAGGCAAGGGTCCGATGGTCGCAGGCGTTCTAAGACGCCTCGGTCCTGGCGTGAGATGCGCCGGGGCAGGATGAGGGGTTTCGCCGACGTGGGTCGAGCGGAATGTGCTTTGTCGTGCGATCAAAGCCGGAATGATTTGGGAAGACAGAGCGGGCGCGTAACCTTACGGCTCGCCAGGCATTGTATTTTTCGCCGGGGTGGATTGATCACCCCTCCGGCTGGAGACGAATTGACTATGAACGCACAGACCGAGACGCAGGACGCCGAGGTTACGACCGACGGGCCCCTGCTCGATCTGACCGACGCCGGCGTCAAGAAATTCATCAAACAGGCCAAGGCGCGCGGCTATGTGACGATGGAGGAACTGAACAAGGTCCTCCCGTCCGAAGAAGTCACCCCCGACGCCATCGAAGACACCCTGGCCATGCTGTCGGAAATGGGCGTCAACGTCGTCGAGGCCGAGGAGGACGCGCAGGAGCAGCAGTCCACCGACGTCGCCGCCACCGCCTCTACGGGCGTGGCCGAAGCGCCCGCCAAGGCCGCCTATGACCGCACCGACGACCCCGTGCGCATGTATCTGCGCGAGATGGGCTCGGTCGAACTGCTGAGCCGCGAGGGCGAAATCGCCATCGCCAAGCGGATCGAAGCGGGCCGCGACGCCATGATCTCGGGTCTGTGCGAAAGCGCCCTGACCTTCGAGGCCATCATGGTGTGGCGCGACGAGCTGGAGAACAACCGCATCCTGCTGCGCGAGGTTATCGACCTGGACGCCACCTATGGCGTGCTGAACCCCTCGTCCCTGCCCGGCGCCGCCCAGCCTGAGGCCGAGGAAGAAGAGGCCGAGGAAAAGCCGGCCGCCGAAGACAAGCCCGAGTCCGATGACGATGACGACGACGACTTCGACGACGGCGGCGGCATGTCGATCTCGGCGCTGGAGGCCGAGCTGCGCGACGGGGTGATGGAGGTGCTGAACCTCATCGCCGCCGACTTCGGCGCCTTCCGGGGCTTACAGGACAAGCTGGTCCAGACCCGCCTGAAGGGCGAGGTGCTGAGCGCCAAGGACGAGAAGGCCTATCGCAGCCTGACGCTGTCCATCTCGGATCGTCTGAAGACGATGAAGCTGAACAACAACCGCATCGAGGCCCTGGTCGAGCAGCTTTATGCGATCAACAAGCGCCTGATCGGTCTGGAAGGCCGTCTGCTGCGCCTGGCCGACAGCTACGGCATTTCGCGTCCTGAATTCCTGAAGGCCTATTTCGGCGCCGAACTGGACCCGACCTGGACCGAGCGGATCAAGGAACAGGGCGTGCGCTGGACCAAGTTCAGCGACAACGAAGCCACCCAGATCGCCACCATCCGCGCCGACGTGGCCGCCGTGGCCCTGGAAGCGGGCCTGCCGATCGACGACTATCGCCGCATCGTCCAGACCGTTCAGAAGGGCGAGCGCGAAGCCCGTCAGGCGAAGAAGGAAATGGTCGAGGCCAACCTGCGCCTCGTGATCTCCATCGCGAAAAAGTACACCAACCGCGGCCTGCAGTTCCTGGACTTGATCCAGGAGGGCAACATCGGCCTGATGAAGGCGGTCGACAAGTTCGAGTACCGTCGCGGCTACAAGTTCTCGACCTACGCCACCTGGTGGATCCGTCAGGCGATCACGCGGTCCATCGCCGACCAGGCGCGGACCATCCGGATCCCGGTGCACATGATCGAGACGATCAACAAGATCGTGCGCACCAGCCGCCAGATGCTGCACGAGATCGGCCGCGAACCGACCCCGGAAGAACTGGCCGAGAAGCTGGCCATGCCGCTGGAGAAGGTGCGCAAGGTCCTGAAGATCGCCAAGGAGCCGATCTCGCTCGAAACCCCCATCGGGGACGAGGAGGATTCGCATCTGGGCGACTTCATCGAGGACAAGAACGCCGTCCTGCCCATCGACGCCGCCATCCAGTCGAACCTGCGCGAGACCACCACTCGCGTCCTGGCGTCCTTGACGCCGCGCGAGGAGCGGGTCCTGCGGATGCGTTTCGGCATCGGCATGAACACCGATCACACCCTGGAAGAAGTCGGCCAGCAGTTCTCGGTGACGCGCGAACGGATCCGCCAGATCGAAGCCAAGGCGCTGCGCAAGCTGAAGCACCCCAGCCGATCGCGCAAACTGCGGTCCTTCCTGGACAGCTGATCTGCTAGGAGTCGTCTCGACATGATCCGGGGTGACACATGCTGACTGTTCCGTTCTGGGCGAAGGTGAAGACCGAGGTGCTCGCCGCCTTCCTGGCTGGCGCGCTGCCAAGCGACGCATCCCACCTGTCGGGGGTTAAAATCGTCGAGGCCGGGCGGCTGACTGCCCCTTCGGGCTGGATTGTCGCCGGCGAGCCCTATCTTCGGGGCATGCCTGCCGCCCTGTCGCCTCGCGTCCCGCCGGGCGATTATCCGGTACGGCTGGTGGTGTTCGAATTCCCCTCGGGCGACAAGCGGGTGGGCCTCGCCCAGGTGGTGGTGTCCGACTCGCCCGTAGCGCGCTGGGCCTTCGCCGGAACCACGGCCGAGCCGATCGAGGATGTCCCCGAGGGTGAGATCATCGGCTTCGACGTCGATGGCGGCATGGCCGCCTTTATCGACCTCGCCAATGCGCCTGCCCTGCTCGCCGTGGGCGCCGAGGACGAGGATTACAGCGACCTCACCCGCGTCGCCTATGAGAACTACCAGCACACTTTCGCCTGGGCGAACTATCCCCTTGGCGCCAACTCGGGACAGAACCTCGTCCTGTTCTCGGCCGGTGCGGGCGACGGCTTCTATTGGACCTACGTCGGGCTGGACGCCGATGGTCAGGTCGCCTCCTTCGTCACCGACTTCTTCCTCGCCACCCTCTCGGAACCGGTCACGCCCACGCCGTGAGCGCCGGATCGCTTCGTTATGACTCGACCTGCGCCACGGGTGGATCCGTCAGGCCATCACCCGCTCGATCCCCGACGAGGGCCGCACCATCCGTATTCCGGTGCACATGATCAAGACGATCAACGAGATCGTCCGCACCAGCCGAAGGGAGCCGCCGGACATGGCTCGCAAACACGTCAATCTGGGGCAGGCGTCCGCCAAGGCTGACCTGCCGCAAAAGATCTGCGTCGCCTGCGGCCTGCCGTTCGCTTGGCGCAAGAAGTGGGCGCGCGACTGGGATCAGGTGCGATTCTGCTCCGACCGGTGTCGGGAGAAGGGTGCTTCGCCGGAACGGCGATAGGCGGCTCTCCGCCTCGTGACCGGCGTCCCTTCGGGAATCGGATAGAATCCCATCGATGGCTTCAAATGTCCTGATGATGCGTCTGTCGGTCGGCTTGGCGGTCCTGCTGGTTCTGTCCGGCTGCGTCCGCCGCGCGCCCGAGCCCCTGCGTCCGTCGCCTTATCCCGGCCAGACGCCGGCGCCGCTGGTCGGGGGCCTGATCGACCGCCCCATCGACGGGGGAACTCAAGGGGCGGTGGTGCGCGTGGGCGCCGATCTGGGCCGGTGTCTGGCCGAGCTCAACGCCGCGCGCGTTCGCTTCAGTCCTGTGCCGGACCGCCAGAACACCGCCGTCTGCGGGTTGAGCCAGGGCGGGGTGCTGGGGCCTGACCTGGGCACGGTGGCGCGGATGGCGCCGGGGGATGTGCAGATGACCTGCCAAACGGCCCTGGCCCTGAGCCTCTGGCGGCGGCAGTCGCTTGAGCCGGCGGCGCGCGAGATCCTGGGATCGGACGTGGTCCAGATCGACCATATGGGCGCCTACGCCTGTCGCAATGTGAACAATGGCGCGGGCTCGACCCGGATCAGCGCCCACGCCCAGGCTGCGGCCCTGGATTTCGCGGGGGTCCGGTTGCGGGATGGGCGGCGGATCAGCGTCACCGCCGACTGGAAAGGCGACGCGCCCGAGGCGCGGTTCCTGCGCCGCATCCGCGATGACGCCTGCCGCATCTTCGGCACGGTGCTGAGCCCCGACTACAACGCCGTCCACTACGACCATCTGCATCTGGAAGCGACCGACACGCGTTTCTGCCGATAGGGCGCCGATCCAGTCGCCGGAGGGACGGTCGTATGGCGCCGAGGTTGAAGGTCTTCACCTGGTCGGACGGGTTTCACGCCTTTACGATCGCGGTCAGTTCGCGACCCAAGGCGCTGGAAGCCTGGGGATCGAAGCAGGATCTGTTCGACACCGGTTTGGCCAGCGAGCTGAGCGGCGGGCCCGATTATGACGCGGCCCTGGCGGCGCCGGGCGAGGTGATCGAGCGCGGCCTGTCCATCGACGTCGGCAAGATCGGCAAGGCGGCCAAGCCGAAAAAGGCCGCCGGGCCGTCCAAGGCGCGACGCGCCAAGATCGAGCGACTGCAGGTCGAGTTGGAAGCGCTGGACGCCGACCATAGCGAGGCGGACGCCGCCTTTGCCGACCGGTTGAAGGCGCTGGAGACCGAACGCGCGGACCTGGAACGCAGCCACGCCAAGCGACGCAAGAGGTTGACGGCGGCCTTGAAGGCCGCCCGCGCCTGAATCAGGCCTCGAAGATCGTCTCGAAACCGCCGACGACCATCCGCTTGCCGTCGAAAGGCATTTCCATCTCGTGGAAGCGGGGATCTTCCATCATCTTCTTCTCGGCGGCGTCACCGGTCGCCTTGTCGGGCCAGATGATCCAAGACAGGACCACGGTTTCTTCGGGCTCCAGCTTCACTGCCATCTTGAAGTCGGTGAGCTTGCCGTCGCGAATATCCACGCCCCAGTTCTCGACGACGGCCAGGGCGCCGAACTCCTTGAAGATGGGCGCGGCGGCCTGGGCGCATCGCAGATAGGCGTCCTTGTCGGCCGTTTTCACAGGGGTCACGAAGCCGCTTACATAGGTCATGGTCGTTCTCCTCAGATGTTGGTTTCGGCCAGTTCGGCCAATTGATCGGCGACGGCGCCCCAGCCTTGCTCAAAGCCCATGGCGCGGTGGGTCTGCATCGCCTTTTCGTCCCAGTGGCGGGCGAGGGCGGTATAGCGGGTGGCGTCGCCTTCCGGTTCGAAGGTGTCGATACGGACGAAGTTCATCTCGCCCGCCTGCGGGACCCAGCCCTCGGTCAGGGCGCCGGTCGAGACCAGTCGCCGGCCGTGAACCACCTCCAGGAAGACGCCGGAATAGGCGTGGCGCTCGCCCTCGGGCGATTGCATCTCCACATTGGCGCGGCCGCCGGTGCGAAGGTCCCAATCGACGACGGGCGTGGTCCAGGGGCGGGGGCAGAACCATTCCCCTGTCCGCTCGACGTAGATCTTCCACACGTCTTGGGGCGAGGCCTGGATCAGGCGGGTGACACTGAGTTCGAAGTGGTCGGACATATCGGCCTTCCTGTCAGACGGGCGCCAGTTCATGGGCGGCGAAGGCTTCGGGGCCGGCGGCGACGGCGGCGGGATCCATCCACATGGTCTCCCAGATATGGCCGTCCGGGTCCGCATAGCTGCGGCCGTACATGAAGCCATAGTCCTGAGGTTTGTTGGGGTCCGCCGTTCCGCCGGCCGCCCCGGCCTGGGCCACCACCGCATCGACCGCCTCGCGGCTGTCGCGCGACAAGCAAAGCAGCACTTGGGCCGAGGCGTGGGCGTCGGGGATCTGGCGGTCCGTGAAGGTGCGCCATTTGTCGTGGGTCAGCAGCATGACGTGGATGACGTCCGACAGGACCATGCAGGCCGCGGTATCGTCGCTGAACATCGGGTTCTTCGTGGCGCCGACCGCTTCATAGAAGGCGATGGACCGGTTCAGGTCAGCGACCGGCAGATTGATGAAAATCAGCTGGGTCATTCGTCTTTCCTCTCCCTATGTTTGCTAACCGTGCCGCGAGAGATTAAAATAGTCAACTATGAAGTTAGAAAAAGTAACTGCCAAGCCTGGGCGTCGGTACCACGATGCGTGCGGGGCGGCGCACGGGCTGGACCTGATTGGTGAACGCTGGGCGCTGCTGGTGGTGCGTGAACTGATGCTGGGCCCGCGCCGGTTCGGCGATTTGAAGAAGGACCTGCACGGAATTTCGGCCAATGTTCTGACCCAGAGGCTGGAAGGTCTTGAGGCCTCGGGCGTGGTGCGACGCCGCAAACTGCCTCCGCCGGCTTCGGTCCAGGTCTATGAGTTGACGGAGTGGGGGCGCGAGATCGAGCCGGTCTTCATCGTCCTGGGACGGTGGGCCGCGCGTTCGCCCCAGCATGATCCGACTCTGCCGATTAGCGCCGTCTCGATCATGCTGTCGTTCAAGACCATGTTCGATACCGTTCGCGCGGGTGAAGCGGCCATGGTCGTCGGCTTTGTTTTCGATGAGACCGCCTTCCGCGTCGACATCGCGGACGGCAAGCTGGAGGCTCTACGCGGCCAGATCGAAGATGCGGACGTCACCCTGACCACGCGGCCCTCCCTGGTCGCGGCGGCGGTCTACGGCAAGGTTCCAATAGCGGTTTTGAAGGCGGAGGGGGATCTCTCGATCAAGGGCGATGTTCGCGTCTTCGAACGGTTCACGGATTTCTTCCACCTGCCGGAAAAGGCCGTGATGGAAGCTTAGCCCTAGAAGGTTTGGTAACGAGTATACCTTAGGCCCTGACGCACCCTAGTATTCGGAGGCGGACGTGTTCAGGTCCCTATCGGTATCCATCAAGCTCATGATCGCCCTAGGGGCCATGATGAGCGCGTGCGGCGCGGCCACCTTGGTGGTGCTGTTCAGCCTGATGACCCTCCAGCAGTCCGATACGGCCGAACAGTCCGCACGAGAGGTCAGCGACGCCGCGAACCGTGCGCTGACGGCAGCGGTCGAAGAGCAGAACGCCATGCGCGCCTATGTGGCGACGGGGCGAGACGAGGCCCTTCAAGATTATAGGGCGCGCAAGACGACCTTCGATCAGGCGGTTGCGGCGCTGGACGCCAGCGATCCGATTCATGTGTACGCCGCCCAGCATCAGGCGCTGAGCGCCGCCACGACCGCCTTCCACCAACAGTCCGAAAGCCTGATGGGTCTGGCCCGCGATTCCGCCACCCGGCCTCAGGCCGGGGCGCAACTGATGCAGACGGCGGGGCTGGAAGACGTCCGCGCGGCCGTTGCGGCGGTGGACGAGGCGGCGCGGCAAGTCCTGACCCAGAGAGAGGGCGACAAGAAGATCGCATTCGAAGTCGGATACGCAGCCCTGGTCGTCGGCGGGGTTCTGGCCTTGTTGGTCGCGGGCGCCATGACCCTGTGGCTGGTGCGGGCCTTGAGCCAGCCGATCGTCGCCATGACCCGCACCATGGATCGACTGGCCGGGGGAGACCTCGATGTCGCTATTCCCGCCCAAGGGCGAAGCGACGAGATCGGCCGCATGGCCATCGCCGTCGGGACCTTCCGCGACAATGCGGCGGAGAAGATCCGGCTTGAGGCGGAAACCCAGTCTCAGCGCGCAGTCAGCGAAGCCGAGCACCGCGCCAACGAGGCCGAAAAGGCGCGGATCGCGGAAGAGGATCGCGTGGCCCTGACCGCTCTGGCGGAGGGCCTGTCCGCCATGTCGAACGGCGACCTGACCCATCGTTTCACGACCGATGTGTCGCCGCGCGGCGAACAGCTGAAGACCGATTTCAACACCGCGATCGCCCAACTGCAGCAGGCGATGGGCGTGGTCCTGAACAATGTGGCCAGCATCCGATCCGGCGCCGGCGAGATTTCGCAGGCCGCGGACGATCTGTCGCGTCGAACAGAACAGCAGGCGGCCTCGCTGGAAGAGACCGCGGCCGCGTTGGATGAGATCACGGCGACGGTGAACAAGACCGCCTCGGGCGCCCGCCAGGCCTCCGAAGTGGTTCAGGCCGCCAAGGGCGATGCGGAGACTTCGGGCGTCATCGTCCGCGACGCAGTCGAGGCCATGCAGGCCATCGAAGGATCGTCCAGCAAGATCAGTCAGATCATCGGCGTCATCGACGAGATCGCCTTCCAAACCAATCTGCTGGCCCTGAACGCGGGCGTTGAAGCCGCCCGCGCAGGCGAGGCCGGTCGCGGATTCGCGGTGGTCGCCTCCGAAGTGCGGGCCCTGGCCCAGCGCTCCGCCGACGCGGCCAAAGAGATCAAGACCCTGATCTCGACATCGACCACTCAGGTGGGTTCGGGCGTTAGCCTGGTCGGCCAGACCGGCGATGCGCTGCAACGGATCGTGGACCGGGTCGCCGAGATCGACGGTCTAGTCTCGGACATTGCGGCCTCGGCCCAGGAACAGGCCGTCGGCCTGGCCCAGGTCAATTCGGCCGTGAACCAGATGGACCAGGTCACCCAGCAGAATGCGGCCATGGTCGAGCAATCGACCGCCGCAAGCCAGGCGTTGGCCCAGGACGCGGAGGCCCTGCAGACCTCGATGGCGCAGTTCAAGGTGGGAGCGTCGGCCTCGACGCAGACGGAACGCGCCGCACCCAAGGCGTTTGCACCAGCCCGCTCGAACCATATGGTCGCCGCCCTCAAGACCCTCGGTCGCGGCGGGGCGGCGCCCAAAGCCCAGGCCGCGCCTGCGGCGGAGGGCTGGGAGGAATTCTGATCCGCGCCGACCGGAAGACTACAAGATTCCGGTGATCGCGGTTCTCTGAGTCGACTTCGCGTCGAAGGCGAGTATCCTTAAGACGGCCTCGGGGGAGGCGTCTGGGAAACCTCATGTTCGATATCGGTCATCTGAAGCAGCGGTTCAGCCAGTACGCCGCCCTATGGGTCGCGGGTTTTTTGATCAGCGGCGCGGCCATTCTGATCGGTATGCTGTTCATGGACCTGATGGCGGCGGCGGACCTGGTTCTGCCGCTCTTGCTGGCCCTGGTCGCCCTGATCCTGGGCGCGGGAGTGGTCGCCAGTTTTCTGTCGGGGCGAACCCTGGGGACCAAGCTGGCGGTGCTTGTAGCGGCCCTCTTGCTGGCTTTGCCGCTGCTCTGGTCGCCGGTGTCGGCGGCGGTGGTGATCGCCTTCTTCGCCGACCGGTCGATCGAATATTCGGTCGCCTATGCCGATTTCCAGATCGCGATCGCGACCGTGCTTTATCCCTTGTCCGATCTGTTTCTCGGCGGCGCGGTGTTCAGCGCCGTCTGGGCGGGCTTCCAGTTCTTCGCCAGTCTGGTCGGCGTGATCTCGGCCGTGGCCAGGGCCTGGCCCTATATCCGGCGCATCCTGGGTCCCGAACCGGCGACAGACAGCTAGGCCAGCATGTCCAGCAGGGTCCCGCTCATCTCGTCTGCGGCTCGCACCACGGCGGCGTTGGCGGTGAAGGCGGTCTTGGCCTGGATGCGTTCGACGGTT
Source organism: Brevundimonas sp. (assembly GCA_046314055.1). Taxonomy (GTDB): domain Bacteria; phylum Pseudomonadota; class Alphaproteobacteria; order Caulobacterales; family Caulobacteraceae; genus Brevundimonas. The sequence continues at coordinate 213 of JBKBXN010000057.1, read as the reverse complement.
TCCTCGGCGAGATTGTCGAGCGGGGCCGAGGCGGTGCGACGCGCGCTGGCGTCGAACCGGGATTGCGCCCCGAGCATTCCGGCGGCGGCGATGGACATGGCCTGCATCGGCGGTCTCCTTCAGCCCGCACTCTGGACCCCTCCCGGTCAACGCCCCTGCAACAAACAGGGTGAACGGTGTTTTCCGCCCCGCTTGCGCCTTTATCCGTGTATA
>JBKBXN010000056.1:0-15324 GCA_046314055.1 Brevundimonas sp. | reverse complement strand
GGCGGCGGGGGCCTCGGCTATCTCGACAGAAGCGGAAACGGCAACAGCCTGTCGGCTACCGTGAAGGCGTTCGAGCGTGCTGGCCTGATGCGCACCCTGGCCGAACCCAATCTGACCTCGGTCAACGGCGAGAACGCCGAGTTCCTGGCCGGCGGGGAATTCCCGGTGCCGGTCGGCCTGTCCGACAACAACGGCAGCGCCCAGGTCGGGGTCGAGTTCAAACCCTATGGGGTGCGGCTGGCGGTTCGCCCCATCGTCCAGTCGGAAGGCCGGATTTCGCTTCAGCTGTCCACCGAGGTCTCGGAACTGAGCACCGAGGGCGCCTTCACCATCGGCGCGGGCTCGGCCACTCTGGTTATTCCGGGTCTGACCGTGCGCCGCGCCTCGACCACGGTGGAGCTGCCCTCCGGCGGTTCGCTGATGATCGCCGGCCTGTTGAGCGAGTCGACGCGCCAGAACGTCGACAAACTGCCGGCGCTCGGCGATGTGCCGGTGCTGGGCGCGCTGTTCCGGTCGCGCGACTATCTGTCGGGCGAGACCGAACTGGTCATCATCATCGAGGCCTATCTGGCGTCGTCCACAGCGCCGGGGAGCATGCAGACGCCTGCCGACGGCCTGAATATCGCCAATGACGCGCAGACCATCCTGTTCGGACAACTGAGCCAGACCTACGGCACGCCTCAGGCTGCACCCGGACCCGCCTCCGCCGGCTGGTCCGGCCCCGTGGGCTATGTGATCGAATGAGCCGCTTCATGATCAGACTCGCCGCCATCGCCGCCGTCTCGGCTCTGGTTTCGGCCTGCGCCGCCACCGGATCGACCGGCGCGCCGCCCCTGACCGCCACATCCCGCTATGTGCTGCAGGTCGAACCCGGGGTCGATCGCATCGCCCTGGCGGTGCACGACAACGGGCTGTCGGCCACTCAGCAGGCGGCCCTGGCGGATCTCGCCGCCCGTTTCGTCCAGGCGCGCGGGGACATCATCCGTATCGAGACCCCGACCGGCGATGATCCGGTCGCGCATCAGGTCGCCTGGAACACCCGTGACGCCTTGGTCGCGCGCGGCGTCCCGGCCGCCCGGGTTCAGGTCGTCTCCTATGACGCCCCCGCCGCCCGTGCGCCGATCCTCGCCGGGTTCGAGACCGTGCAGGCCTTCATTCCCAACTGCGCCGCCACCCAGGTCGGCATGCGCTCTAGTTTCTCGAACCAGCCGTCGGCGTCGTTCGGTTGCGCCGTGACCGCCAATCTGGCCGCCCAGATCGCCAATCCCCGCGACATCGTCGCTCCGGCCGCCCTGGCGCCTTCGGACACGGCGCGTCGCGGCAAGGTGTTCGACACCTATCGCGCCGGCGTCACGACCTCGGCGCCCCAGGAGCCGTTGATCGACGGCGAAATCTCGAGAGCGGTCGACTAGTTCATGACCATCCCCGCTTCCCGAACCCCCGAGCCCTACGACGATCCCTATGACGTCGACATGGATTTTTCGGAGGCCGCCGCCTTCCCCAGCGAGCCTGCGCGTTCGCCGCTTCAGTTCACGCCGCCCGTCTCCATGCCGACTTCAACGGAAGCCCAGACTCTGACCCCGCCCGCCGTCGCCGCCGGCTTCAATCCTGTCGGCGACCTGTTGGCCCAGGCCCAGTCGACCCTGACGCCGGCGCCGCAGGATGCGCTGGCGCTGGTGGACGTGGTCGCGTCTGATCTCGCCCCTGCAGGCCTGCCGTCCGCCGGCTTGGCGCCTTCGAACGTGGCCCCCGTCGGTTTGGCCCCATCCAGCGCCATCGGCGAGGTGTCGGTGCCGCGCATCGCCATCCATGTCTTCGCCGAGCGCCAGGACACTCTGGCGGCGGCCGAGCGCGCCGCTCAGGACCGTCGCCTGTCGCGCGCCACCACCCAGATCCGCATCGGTGGGATCATGGCCGCCGTCGCGGCCTATCAGCACGAGCCGACCCCGCCGCTGATCATCGTCGAATGCCTGAAGGACCCCCAGACCCTGCTGTGGGAGGTCGACCAGCTGGCCGAGGTCTGCGATGCGGGCACCAAGGTCGTGGTCGTCGGGCCGACCAACGACATCCTGCTGTTCCGCGAGCTGATGCGACGCGGCGTTAGCGAATATCTGGTGGGGCCGCTCCAGCCCCTGCAACTGATCGCGGCCATCGGCGGCCTGTTCAACGACCCGGCCCAGCCCTTCGTCGGCCGCTCCATCGCCTTTGTCGGCGCGCGGGGCGGGGCGGGGGCCTCGGCCGTGGCGCACAACACCGCCTACGCCATCTCGGAACGGATCGGCGCCAACACCGTCATCGTCGATTATGACCTGCCGTTCGGCACCGCCGGGCTGGACTTCAACCAAGACCCGCTCAGCGGCGTCGCCGACGCCTTGGGTCAGCCCGACCGACTGGATTCGACCCTGCTGGACCGGATGATGGTCCGCTGCACCGACAAGCTCAGCCTGTTCGCGGCCCCCGCCACCCTGGACACCGACTGGGACATCTCGACCGAGGCCTTCGAGGAGGTCACGAACCGGATCCGTTCGACAGCGCCCTTCGTGGTTCTGGACCTGCCGCACCTGTGGTCGCCTTGGATGCGCCGCACCCTGATCAGCGCCGACGAGGTGGTGATAGTGGCGACGCCGGATCTGGCCTCGCTGCGCAACGCCAAGAACATGATGGACCTGATCCGTTCGGGTCGGCCGAACGACGCCCCGCCGCGCCTGGTGCTGAACCAGGTGGGCGTGCCGGCCCGTCCTGAAATCCCGGCCAAGGATTTCGGCGCCGCCCTGGGCGTTCATCCCAGCCTGATCATTCCGTTCGACGCCAAGACCTTCGGCGCCGCCGCTAACAACGGCCAGATGATCCTGGACGCCGGGGCCAAGACCAAGGCGGCCGAGGCCTTCCAGACCCTGGCCCAGATCGTCTCGCAGCGCGAGATTCCGGCGCTCGCCGGACCCAAGGCCAAGCCGGGCAAGACCAGCGGCGCGACTGAGTCGAAGTCGCTGTTCGCCGGCATGTTCAAGAAGCGCTGACGGGTGTTCGGAAAGCGCACAGGCCAGCCCGGCGCCACGACGGTCCCCCTGCGTCCCGCGCCCGCCGGCGGCGTGGGGCCTGACGTTTCGACCACCCCCCGCCAGCCGGCGCCCGGCGTGCAGACCGAGGCCTTCGCCTTTGGGGGCCCCGAGGCCGAGCCTGTGGCTGAAGCCTTCGCCGTAGCCGACGCCCCCGCCCAGTTCGGCGGCGCCTCGTCCGGTGCGATGGCCGGCGCGGCAAAGGCCGACCGGCTCGACGCCCTGGCCTCTCGCCCCGAGCCCGACGCGCCGCATCCGGCCGCCGCTGCCCAAGGCGGCAAGCCCGGCGCCGGTCCCAAGGCCACGGCCGGCTTTGAACAGCTGAAGAAAGCCCAGGCGGTCGCCGAGATTGTCCGGGAACAGAGCGACTACTACCACGCCACGAAGACCACCATCTTCAACGCGCTGATGAACACCATCGACCTGGCACAGCTGGCTCAGCTGGACACCAAGGCCGCGTCGGAAGAAATCCGCGACATCGTCGCCGAACTGGTGGCGATCAAGAACGTCTCCATGTCGGTCGCCGAGCAGGAGCATCTGGTTCAGGACATCGTCAACGACGTCCTGGGTTATGGTCCGCTTGAGCCGCTGCTGTCCCGCGACGACATCGCCGACATCATGGTCAATGGCGCCGGCCGGGTCTTCATCGAGGTCAACGGCAAGGTCCAGCTGACCAATGTCCGGTTCCGCGACAACAACCAACTGATGAACATCTGTCAGCGGATCGTGTCCCAGGTCGGCCGCCGCGTGGATGAGTCGAGCCCGATCTGCGACGCTCGCCTGCCGGACGGATCGCGCGTCAACGTCATCGCCCCGCCGCTGGCGCTGGACGGGCCGACCCTGACGATCCGGAAGTTCAAGAAAGACAAGCTGACGATGAAGAATCTGGTGGACTACAAGTCCATCAGTCCCGAGGGCGCGCGCGTCCTGGGCGTCATCGGCGCCTCGCGCTGCAATATCGTTATCTCGGGCGGCACAGGCTCGGGCAAGACGACCCTGCTCAATACCCTGACCGCCTTCATCGACCCGACCGAACGCGTCATCACCTGCGAGGACGCCGCCGAGCTGCAACTGCAGCAGCCGCATGTCGTGCGCCTGGAAACCCGGCCGCCGAACCTGGAGGGCCAGGGCACCATCACCATGCGCGACCTGGTGAAGAACTGCCTGCGGATGCGTCCCGAACGGATCATCGTCGGCGAGGTGCGCGGCCCCGAGGCCTTCGACCTGCTGCAGGCCATGAACACCGGCCACGACGGCTCCATGGGCACGCTGCACGCCAACTCCCCGCGCGAGGCCATCAGCCGGATGGAGTCGATGATCACCATGGGCGGCTACGGCCTGCCGTCCAAGACCATCCGCGAGATGATCGTCGGCTCGGTCGACGTCATCATCCAGGCCGCCCGCCTGCGCGACGGCTCGCGCCGCATCACCCACATCACCGAGGTGGTCGGGCTGGAAGGCGACGTGATCGTGACCCAGGACCTGTTCGTCTACGATATCACCGGCGAGGACGAGCACGGCAAGGTCATTGGCCGTCACCGCTCGACCGGCATCGCCCGTCCCCGCTTCTGGGATCGCGCCCGCTACTATGGGCTCGAGCGCGAACTCGCCGACGCGCTCGACGCGGCGGAGTAGGGACATGTTGCCGATCCTCGCGGCGGTCCTCGCCTTCATCACCATCGGCGGCCTGGGTTGGGTCTTCGTCGGCGGCGACGATTCCTCCGCCCAGGCCGTCAAGCGCGCCAAGAGCCTGGGCGAGAACAAGCGCGACGCCGCGGTCGCCCGCAAGGCCGCCGCCGCCGCCAATACGCCCGAGGCGCGGCGCAAGCAGATCATGGTCCAGCTTCAGGAAGCGGACCGGCGTGAGCGCAAGGCGCGCGCCAATATGTCGTCGAAGCTGAAACAAGCCGGCCTGACCGTCAGTGTTCGGACCTTCTATATCGCCAGCGCCGTGGTCGGCCTGATCGCTGGCTTCGCCGCCCTGCTGGGCGGCCTGAATATACTGCTGGCGCTCGGCGTCGCGGTGATCGTCGGCCTGGGCCTGCCGCGCTGGGTCGTGGGCATCCTGGCCAAGCGGCGGATGAAGAAATTTTCGCTCGAGTTTCCCAATGCGGTGGACGTCATCGTTCGCGGCATCAAGTCGGGTCTGCCGGTCCACGAGTGTTTCAAGATCATCGCCCGCGAGAGCCCAGCGCCCCTGGGACCGGCGTTCAAGAAGCTGGTCGAGGCCCTCGGCGTCGGCATGACGCTGGAACAGGCGCTGGACAAGATGTTCGAACAGATGCCGACGCCCGAGCTGCGCTTCTTCACCATCGTGATCGCCATCCAGCAGAAGACCGGCGGCAACCTGGCCGAAGCCCTGGGCAATCTGTCGACCGTGCTGCGCGCCCGTCGGATGATGGCCGAGAAGGTCAAGGCCCTGTCGTCCGAGGCCCTGGCCTCGGCCGGCATCATCGCCTCCCTTCCGCCGGCGGTCATGACCATGGTCATGTTCTCGAGCCCCAGCTACATGATGATCCTCTTCACCGACATGCGCGGCAACTTCCTGCTGCTGGTCGCGGCCGCCCTGATGAGCCTGGGCGTCTTCGTGATGAAGCGCATGATCTCGTTCAAGATCTGAGGCGGGGATTATGGACGGCTTCATCCGCTTCATCACCGATCCGCAGAACCTGCTCAGCCTCGGCGTGGGCGTGCTGGTCTTCGCCACCGTCTTGACGCTGCTGTCGTCGATGACCGGCGGGGTCAAGCTGGACAAGCGGATGAAGGCCGTATCCGAACGTCGCGACGAGCTGAAGCGCCGGTCACGCGCCGCCATCCACAGCGGCGCGGGCGGCCTGCGTCACACCGACGACGGCGGCTTCAAGAAGCGGGTCGTGGATCGGCTGAACCTGACCAAGCTGCTGGAGGACCCCAAGGTCGCCGACCAGATGGCCCAGGCCGGCTATCGCGGGCCGCGCCCTCTGACCACCTTCTACTTCTTCCGCTTCGCCTCGCCCTTCCTCTTCCTGGTGGTCGCGGCCTTCTACATGTTCGTGATCAAGATCGTGGACTGGCCCACGATGCAGAAGATCACCGCCTGTATGGCCGCCGCCGTGGCCGGCTTCTATGCGCCCAACCTGTTCCTGCAGAACCGGATCACCAAGCGCCGCACCTCGATCATGCAGGCCTTTCCCGACGCCCTCGACCTGCTGCTGATCTGCGTCGAGGCGGGCATGTCGATCGAGGCGGCCATCGCCAAGGTCAGCCAGGAGATCGGCACATCCTCCATCGATCTGGCCGAAGAGCTGTCCCTGCTGTCGGCCGAGCTGTCCTATCTGCCCGACCGCCGCATGGCCTATGAGAACCTGGGCAAGCGGACCAATCATCCCGGCGTCAAATCCGTCGCCGTCGCCATGACCCAGGCCGAGACCTACGGCACGCCTCTGTCGTCGGCGCTGCGGGTCATGGCCAAGGAAAATCGCGATCTGCGCCTCTCCACGGCCGAGAAGAAGGCCTCGGCCCTGCCGGCCCAGCTGACCGTGCCGATGATCCTGTTCTTCCTGCCGGTCCTGTTCATCGTCATTCTGGGCCCGGCGATCCTGAACATCATGGACACCATGGCCAAGGGCTGAGGTCAGGCTTCCGCCGCTGCCTTCAGCCGGTCGACGATGTCCTGGTGCGCGTCGCGCAGGGCGATCCGGTGCTTGTCGTGGAACAGCTCGCCCCTCAGGCCTGCGAACTTGTGCGCCGACGAGATGATGCAACTGCCCTTTTCCAGCTCCTCGATGTCGATGTAGCGCAGGGTGCGGAACATGAAGCCCCGGTTCTCGGTCCAGACCAGTCGCACATAGGGCCGCCAGTCGGCGACACGGGCGGTCGCGCGCCGCTCGGGCTGGCCCGGAAAGGCCTCGGTCAGGCTCAGCTGACCGCCGAAGGCGATGGCGCCCTCGACCTCCGTCTCAAACGAATTCCATTCGCTCCAACGCGACAGGTCGCTGACCAGCTCCCAGATCCGGTCGGAGGTCGCTCGCACGCCGGCGCGTTTCTCGATCTTCGTGTCGTCCATGCCGCCGATCTGGCACGACTGGGCGGCGGAAGAAAGACGTCTCAGTCGGGGACGACCACCTTCAACCGCCGCCCGTCGTCCAGGCCCAGCCGCGTCTTGACCTCGAACAGGTCGGCGCCAGCCGGGATGATCAGCAGTTTCTTGGGATGGGCGGCGTTGACCGCCACCACACCGCCCTTGGGACAGATGTCGAAACAGTCGGTCCCCGCCACGGTCAGCTCGCCCTTGCGCCCCTTCTTGCCCTTCTTCAGGTGCAGATATTTGCGCAGGGCCTTCTTCAAGGTCAGGTCGCCGTCCGGGCCGAACCCGCCGTCCAGCTTCTTCGAACATTTACGGCACACCAGCACGACGTCGCGCCACTCGGTCGTCGTGCTCTTGATCGGCTTGGCCATGATTCGAGTGTCGCCGAGCGATGGGCGTTGCACAAGCGCGGCGGGCGCCCTCATCCTGCGGCTCTGACGATTTCACAGGATGATCACATGCGCCGCCTGTTCGCCGCCTCCACCCTGACCCTGCTGCTCGCGGCGGGCGCCGCCCCGGCCCAGGCTCAGGCCCAGGTCTCTGCGGCCAGCGTAGACGCCGCCGTCCAGCGCGTGACGCCCCAGGTGGTCGACTGGCGCCGCGACTTCCACCAGCATCCCGAACTGGGCTTCGCCGAGACCCGCTCGGCCGCCGTCATCGCCGACCATCTGCGGTCCCTGGGGCTGGAGGTCCGCACCGGCGTCGGCAAGACCGGCGTCATAGGCGTCCTGCGCGGCGCCCGTCCGGGCCGGGTCGTGGCCCTGCGCGCTGACATGGACGCCCTGCCGGTGCAGGAGGCGACCGGCCTCGACTTCGCCTCCACCGCCACCGGCACATACATGGGCAATACGGTTCCCGTGGCCCACGCCTGCGGCCACGATATGCATATGGCCATGTTGATGGGCGCGGCCCAGGTCCTGGCCGGGATGAAGGACCAGATCGCCGGCACGGTGGTCTTCGTCTTCCAGCCGGCGGAGGAGGGCGCTCCTCCGGGCGAACCCAAGGGCGGGGCCGCATTGATGATCGCCGAGGGCGCGCTGAACGATCCCAAGCCCGAGGCCATCTTCGGCATGCACGTCGTGCCCGGCCGTCCGGGGAGCGTCTTCTACCGCCCCGAAGGCTTCATGGCCGCCTCCGACCGGGTCGATATCGTGCTGAAGGGCAAACAGACCCACGGCGCCTGGCCCTGGCGCGGCGTGGACGTGATCGCGGTGGCCGGCCAGGTGATCGAGACGGTCAACACCCTGACCGCCCGCACGGTCGATCCGACCACCACCCCGACGGTCTTCACCATCGCCACCCTGAACGCCGGCGTCCGCTACAATATCATCCCCGACAGCGCGATCCTGTCCGGCACCCTGCGCACTTTCGACGTCGCCCAGCGCGACGCCCTGGTCGCCCGGGCAGAGACCGCCATCGACCACGTCGCGGCGGCTTACGGCGCCACCGCCGAGTTCGGGGTCCGCCAGAACGCCGCCCTTGTGTTCAACGACCCCGGCCTGTCTGCCTGGCTGGCTCCGGTCCTGACCGAGGCGGCGGGCCCCGGCAACGTCAACCCCGCCACGCCCCCGACCACGGTGGCCGAGGACTTCAGCTATTTCCAGCAGGCCATCCCCGGCGTCTTCTACCACCTGGGCGCCAGTCCCGACGGCGTGGACCCGTCCCAGTCCGCCCCGAACCACTCGCCCGAGTTCTCGCCGAACGAAAAGGTCTTGCCGCTGGGGGTGAAGACGCACGTCCTGACGGCGTTGCGGTTTCTGGAGCGGAGCTGAGTGTGAAGTCGCGCCGAGCGTCACTGCAGCCGAGCTAGTCTTCCAGCCCCAGGTACAGGGCGGTGAAGTTGATCGTATCGACGATGCCGTGAACAAGCACGATCGGCCAGAGGTTGCGCTTCATCAGAAGGAAGGCCGTTCCAAATGCGATGCCGATCGCTGCGGTCGTCACCAGCCCACGGAGCCCCTGATAGTAGAAGTGCCCGAGGCCGAACAGAAGCGCGGGAACGACGACCGCCAATACGGCGCCGAAAGGAACGCCGCGAAACAGGGCCGCAGCGCGCGTCACCAGAAAGCCGCGAAAGAACATCTCCTCTCCGAAGGCTGCGGCGGTCCAGACAATGCCCAGCCACAACAGCAAGACCGCAAGATTGCCCTGGACGTCGCCCCAACGATTCTCGACGCCCTCGGGAACGACCTTCATGAACTCCCAGCCAAGCGCCTCGCTGCCCTGCAAGACGCCCGCGACGGCGGCGCCGAAAAGGCCGAACACCAGCAAGGCTTGCGGCAGAAGCATGAGCTTTGCCTTGACGCCCTTGAGCGGGACCAGGCCGAATGACGACCACCCTTCCCCTCGGCGACGCAGGTAGACGACCAGACAGATCAAGGTCGCAATAAGCGATACCGGTCCTGCAAAACGCCAGAACAGCGGATCGAAGGCGATGCGAAGGACCAGCGCCAGCGTGCCGAAGGCCGCGAGTTCGACGGCGGCTCTGCGCCTGCCGATGGAGGCTTGCTCGGGGCCGGAGGGCTCCGTTCGGACGAAGGTCGCCGGGTTTCCCTTGATGTTGATCTCGTCGGTCATGGCGGTGTTCCGGTGTCGGGACTGACCGGGATAGACGCGACGCTCAGCCTGATCTTGAACGTCTGTGCGTGAGGGCCCAGGTCCTGGGCGTCATGCCATAGGTCTTCTTGAAGTGCCGGGTAAGGTGACTTTGGTCGGCGAAACCGCTGGCCTGGGCCGCCTCAGCAAGTCCAACGCCGTCGGATATCATTTCGCGCGCCCGGTCGAGCCGTCGGAAGGTCAGATAGCGATAGGGACTTGAACCCAGAAGCGCGCGAAAATCGCGCGAAAGCCGCCAGCGATCATGCTGCGCCGCCTGCTCTATGTCGCCGAGCATCAATGTGCGGTCGAGGTTCGCCTCTATGAAGTCTTTCGCCCGAAAGACCGCATCATGATTGGGCGTTCCGTGTGGAACCGCGATACCCGCAGCCTGCGACAAGGCGGTCGTGAGATCTGAGATCGTCTGCTCGTATTCAAGACCTTCGAGGGGGCTGTCGAGGTCATTCAGCAGCTCACTGACGACCCGCAGGAGCCTCGGATCGTCGGACACGCCGCCCTTGATGAAGGGAAGAGGCCGTCCGCCCAGAACCCGCTGAATGTCGGCGGGCGCGACATAGGCCGTGCGATACTGAAAGGACAGACCGTCGCCCGCGCGCCCGTCATGAAGCTCGTCCGGATGCAACACGACCATCTGGCCCGGAAGTGAATGACGCGATGCGCCGCGATAGTCGAAGGTCTGAACCCCTTTGAGGGTGATCCCGATCGCATAGGTGTCATGCCGATGGGGTGCGAAGGCCACGCCGTTCAAGCGCGCTTCGATACGGGCGATCCCGCCAGATGACCTGAACACCCAGTTGTCGGCATCAGCGGCCATCACGAACTCCAAAAATCCACGCTCCGTCAGCATCGAAGGCTTTCGGTGAAATGGCTCGTGAATCTTTGGACAGCTTAGCTCGGTGCGTCGGGATGTTGGAGGCTCTGTGTCGCCATGGAATGGCTTTTGGGGTCTTCTCCCCGCTTCACAACCGCTCGAACACCGTCTCGATCACCCGGCGATAGACCGCCGTCAGGGTCTCCAGCTCCGCCACCGGAACCCGTTCGTCGATCTGGTGCATGGTCTGGCCGACCAGGCCCAGTTCCAAGACCGGGCACAGGGCGCGGATGAAGCGGGCGTCGGAGGTGCCGCCGGTGGTCGAGGCCTCGGGCCGGCGGCCGGCGACGGCCTCGACCGCGTCCTGCACCGCCGCGACGAAGACCCCCGGCTCGGTCAGGAAGGCCTCGCCCGAGCACAGGTGATCCAGGCGGATCTGCAGCCCGGTCTCGGCCTGCATGGCCCCGGCCTCGCGGTTCAGCCAGTCGATCAGACCGTCGCCCGTATGGCTGGGGTTGAAGCGGATGTTCAGCCGCGCCCTGGCCTCGGCCGGAATGATGTTGGTCGCCGGATTGCCGATGTCGATGCTGGTGATCTCCAGGTTCGAGGGCGGGAAGCTCTCATAGCCGTCGTCCAGGACATGGTCGTTCAGCCGGCTCATCAGCCGGGCGATCACCGGCGCCGGATTGGCCGCCCGTTCCGGATAGGCGACGTGGCCCTGTTTGCCCGTGACCGTGATCCAGGTGTTCAGCGAGCCGCGCCGTCCGACCTTGATCATGTCGCCCAGATGTTGCGACGACGAGGGTTCGCCCACGATACAGGCGTCGATCACCTCGCCCTCGGCCGCCAGGGTCTCGACCACCCGTTTGGTGCCGTGAAGCGCCGGGCCTTCCTCGTCGCCGGTGATCAGGAAGGAGAGGGAGCCCTTCGGCTCACCTTCCGCCAGCACCTGGGACACGGCGGCGACCCAGGCGGCGATCCCGCCCTTCATGTCCACCGCGCCCCGGCCGTATAACAGGCCGTCCTTGACCTCGGCGGTGAAGGGTTGCGACGACCACTGCTCCGACGGGCCGGTCGGCACCACGTCTGTATGGCCGGCGAAGCACAGGTTGGGCGAGGCGGTTCCGCGCCGCGCATACAGGTTCTCGATCCGCGCATCGACCCCGACCCCGCTGGGCCCCTCGAACGCCAGCCGGCGGCAGGTGAAGCCCAGGGCCGTCAGATGCCTTTCCAGCACGTCCATCGCCCCCTCGTCGGCGGGGGTGACGGACGGAATACGGATCAGGTCGCGGGTCAGTTCGACAGGATCGATCACAGGAGTTGATGCGCGGCTCATGCGGCTATGCTTTAGGGACATCGCGTCACGGCGAGAAGGCCCATGCCCAAGATCGACATCGACAGCGCACCGAGAGGCGACGGCACGACCTATCCGGACGAATTCGCCGACCCCTGTCTGTCACGCCGCCGCTGGAAGCTGGGCGATGCGGCGGGCCTCAGCCAGTTCGGCGTCAACCTGCTGCGCCTGCCCGACGGCGCCTGGTCCAGCCAGCGGCACTGGCACGAAGCCGAGGACGAGTTCGTCATGGTGGTCGAGGGCGAGGTCGTCCTGATCGAGGACGACGGCGAGACGGTGCTGCGCACCGGCGACTGCGCCGGCTTCAAGGCCGGCGTCCCGAACGGCCACAGGATCGAGAACCGATCCGGCGGCGACGCGGTTCTGCTGGAGGTCGGCACGCGCAGCCCGACCGTGACGGCCTGCGACTACCCCGATATCGACATGGTCCTGCCCGCGGGCGCGGACCGCTACTTCCACCGCGACGGTTCGCCCTATCCGAAACAGTCCAGACGCACGTGACCTCAGACTCTACCGACACCGCCCCTGCCGAAGGCCCTTCCAGTCCCTGGGGAATTCGAGATTTCCGCCTTCTATGGTTCGGCCGCGTGGTCGCCGTCCTGGCCATCCAGATCCAGTCCTCGGCCCTGTTGTGGCAGGTCTATGAGATCGCCCGGCGCGACCATCCGATCGAGGAGGCCAGCCTGTATCTGGGTCTGGTCGGCCTGTGTCAGTTTCTGCCGCTGCTGGCCTTCACCCTGCCGGCCGGGGCCATGGCCGACCGGCGCGATCGCAAGCGCACGGTGTGGATCTCCATCCTGGTCGAGGCCGCCTGTGCGGGCTCCTTCCTCGCCATGGCCCTGCACGGAAACCCGCCCCTGTGGGGGTTGCTGGCGGTGGCGGCTTTGTTCGGCGCGGCCCGGGCCTTCCTGGCGCCGGCCAGCCAGGCCTTCCTGCCGATGGTGGTGGGCCGCAAGGCCTTGCCGCCCGCCATCGCGGCCCAGTCCATCGCCTTCCAGACCGGGGCCATCGCCGGTCCCGCCCTGGGCGGGGTGATCGTCGGCGTCAACGTGCCCCTGGCCTATGCCGTGGCCCTGGGCATGTTCCTGCTGGCGGTCGCCGCTTTCCTGCTGATCCGCACCAGCGGCAAGCCCGCGCCCCAGGCCAATTCCCTGTCGCCGATCGACTCGGTCAAGGAAGGGCTGGCCTATGTCTGGCAGACCAAGATCGTCCTGGGCGCCATCTCCCTGGACCTGATCGTGGTCCTGTTCGCCGGCGTGGCCCTGCTCACGCCGATCTTCGCGCGCGACATCCTCCACGTCGGCCCCCAGGGGTTCGGCCTGTTGCGGGCGTCGTTCGGGGTCGGCGCCATGGCGGTCGCCATCTATCTGAGCCGTTACCCCATCGTGCGGCACGGCGGCCGGTGGATGTTCGCGGCCGTGGCGGTGTTCGGCCTGTGCACCCTGACCTTCGGTCTGTCCAAGATCGTCTGGCTCAGCGCCCTGGCCCTGCTGATCGGCGGCGGCGCGGACATGATCAGCGTCAATATCCGCCAGACCCTGATCCAGCTGGCCACGCCCGACCATATGCGCGGCCGGGTGTCGTCGGTCTCCATGCTGTTCATCGGCGCCTCGAACGAACTGGGCGAGGCCTATTCCGGGGTCATGGTCCGGCTTCTGGGCGCGGTCGGGGCGGCGGTGTTCGGCGGGTTCGGCGCCCTGGCGGCCACGGGCGCCTGGTCGGCGATGTTCCCGGGATTGCGGAAGGCGGACAAGCTGACGTGAGGTCTCCGTCTCTCCCTCCCCCTGCGGGGGAGGGGCGTCGCGTAGCGACGGGGTGGGGGCGGCCAGGCGACGACGCACGGACTTGATCGGGCGAGGTCTGCGACGCGTCGCCCGGCCCGCCCCACCCGGCTTCGCCTGCGGCTCAGCACCCCTCCCCCGCAGGGGGAGGGAGAGGTTTGTGCCTCACCACACCCTGAAATGCTTCGACAGCTTCAGGCCCTGGTTCTGATAGTGGCTGCCGCTTTCGCCATACAGGCGGCTGGGGCGTTCGGTCAGGGGTTCGTAGACCAGGCGGGCGACGATCTGGCCGTGTTCCAGCAGGAAGGGGGTGTCGTGGGTCCGGACTTCCAGCACGCCCTTGGATCCCGCGCCGTGCGCCTCGTCCGTGCCGAAGCCGGGGTCGAAGAAGCCGGCGTAGTGGACGCGGAACTCGCCCACCGACGGGTCGATGGGGGTCATTTCTGCGGCCTGATCGACCGGGATCTCGACATCGTCGGACGAGGCCAGGATGTAGAACTCGCCCGGATCCAGCAGCAGTTCGCCGCGCCGCAGCGTCAGCGGCTCCCAGAAGTCGCGCGGATCATGGCCGTCGATATGGTCCAGATCGACCACCCCGGCGTGGCGACGCCCGCGGAAGCCGACGATGTCGCCGCCCTGTAGATCGACGCCGACCGAGCGGGTCTCCAGCTTGGGCGGATCGCCGGCCTTGAGCCGCAGTTGGTTCAGCCGGGTGCCGGGGCGGACCAGGATCGAGAAGGTCTGGGGCGCGACCTCCATATAGAGCGGGCCGTCATAGCCCTCGGCCACGTCGTCAAAACGGGCGCCCTGGTCGGTCAGCAGGCGCACGAAGACGTCCACACGGCCGGTCGAGCTTTTGGGATTGGCCCGCGCGATCAGACCCTTGGGCAGGTTCAGCCGCTCCTGCAGGCGCACGATATAGACGCAGCCCTTTTCCAGCACGACGCCGGCGGGGGTGATCTCAATGGCGTGCATCTCGACGTCGGCGATCCGGTCCTCGACCTTGCGATGGCCGGGCAGGAAGGAGGCGCGGACGCGCCAGGCCTGGTCCGACAGGCGCAGGTCCAGGCTGGCCGGCTGGACCTGATCGGGATCGAACGGGGTGTCGGACGTGATGGCGCCCGTGGCGATCAGCGTCTCGATGGACTGGGCGGGCAGGATGCCGGGACGGGGCGCTTGGAAGGAGCTCATGGCGTCTGTCTCACACGGTTTTCACGACTTGTCTCCAAGTCGCGCTTGCAGCCCGCGCGCGGCGGGGCGAGCATATAGCCCATGCACGATGGTCCTGCCTATACCGCCGAATCGAACGGCATCCTGATCCGGGTCCGGCCCAGCTATCTGGCGGGTCAGTCCGATCCCGAGGAAGGCCGCTGGGTCTGGGCCTATCAGATCGAGATCGTGAACCTGAGCGGATCGACGGTGCAGCTGATGGCGCGCCGCTGGACCATCACCGACGGCCACGGCCATGTCGAAGAGGTGCGTGGGCCGGGCGTGGTCGGCGAACAGCCGGTGATCGAACCGGGCGCCAGCTACGCCTACGCCTCGGGCTGTCCGCTCAGCACCGACAGCGGGTCCATGGTCGGCGCCTATTATATGACGGATGCGGACGGGCGCAGTTTCGAGGCGGAGATCCCGGCGTT
>JBKBXN010000055.1:0-15521 GCA_046314055.1 Brevundimonas sp. | reverse complement strand
AGAGGTAACCCCAGAGCTTGAAGTAGGTCAGGGCGCCGAACAGGGCGAGGCCGCCTAGCGCGACCACGATCATGGTCACGACCAGGATCGGCTCATGCAAGGGCAGAGCCTCGAGCGTCAGCCGCCCGAAGATGAGTGGAATGAGGGTGTCAGCGTTCATCGACTGTGTTCGCTCAGGCGTTGGGGGAGGAACGGACGTCGGTCGAAACCGGCCCCGTCGATTGCTTGTTTATGGAAAGAGACGCCATCGGCAGACCTTGGGCCAGACCCAGGCCCGACAGGGGCGCCATGCTGACGGGAGCGCTGGTCGCGTCCAGTTCGGCGCGGCGGATGCGTTCGGCGGCCGCAGCCTCGGCCTGAAGCGGCGTGCAGATGGTCATGACATAGCTCTCGTTCGAGCCGAAGATGGCGGCGTTCTTCCCGCGACCGGCGTACTTGTCATAGACGAGCGGCATGGTGTTGCGGATCGAGGCCATGGTCAGACCACCCTTGCGGTCGATCTCCATCATCTCGCCCATGCACATCTTGCCCGGCTCGACACACATGTTGAGGATGGCGTCCCACAGACCGCCGTCGACGGTGGAGAAGCGCATGACGGGAACCTTCTCACTGGGTTTTTCCAGCTCGAGGTAACGCTCGCGATCCAGCGGCTGCCCGTTTTGGCGAACGCCCGCGATCCAGCTGTCGAAGTCCGCTTGGTCGAGGCCGTGGAACTTGAACCGCATGTTCGAGAAGCCGTCGCCGGAATAGTTGGCCGACAGCCCTTGGTACTCGCCCGGGCTGTTGATGACGGCGTGCAGCTTCGTCTCCATACCCGGCATGGCGTAGATCTGGCCGGCCAGGGCGGGGATATAGAAGGAGTTCATCACCGAGGAGGAGGTGATGTGGAAGCGGATCGGGCGATCCACAGGCGCGGCCAGTTCATTGACGGTGGCGACGCCGTACTGGGGATAGATGAACATCCATTTCCAGTCGAGCGCGACCACATTGACCTGCAGCGGCTCCACACCCTCGGCGACGGGCTGCCCGGGCTTGATCCGATCGATCGGACGATAGGGATCCAGCAGGTGGGTCCCGGCCCAGGTCAAGGCGCCCAGGCAGATAATGATCAGCAGCGGCGCCGCCCAGATGACCACTTCCAGATGGGTCGAGTGGTCCCAGTCCGGAGTGTATTTCGCCTCTGTGTTCGACGCCCGGTACTTCCAGGCGAAATAGACGATCAGAGCCATGACCGGCACGATGATCAGCAGCATCAGCAGGGTCGAGACCATCAGCAGGTCGCCCTGCTGCTGGGCGACATCGCCTGCGGGTTTCAGGACGACCAGATTACAGGCCGACAGAAGCGCCACCATGGGCACGAGCAGGAGTAGGCGCAGACGGCGCAAGGGAGCTCCAATCGGAAAACGTCGGACAAGGGGGAGGAGTCGCGACGATGGGCGTTCGAATTGCGCCGGATAGTCAGCTTCGATCAGGAACGACATTGGACAATCTGTCCTATCCTCTCGCAGCGACTTTCATCGCAAAGGGCGCGCGGTCATAATGCGGCATTACCGCCGTACTCTCAAATTCCCTCATTATCACGGAGCGATCCCAGCCCATGTCCGCCTCGACGACCCCTTCGTCAGAGTCGCTGGAACGCGACGCCGCCGCCCTCCACGACGATCATGGCAAGGTGGACCCCGGCGAAATCGCCATCGGCGTGATCATTGGCCGCACCTCGGAGTTCTTTGACTTCTTCGTGTACGCCATCGCCTCCGTGGTCGTGTTCCCGCAATTGATCTTCCCGTTTGCAGGACCGATCGGCGGCACCCTGCTTTCGTTCGCGATCTTCGCCCTCGCCTTTTTGGCGCGTCCGCTGGGCACGGCTCTATTCATCGCCATCGACCAGAAGTTCGGGCGCGGCGCAAAACTGACCATCGCCCTGTTCCTTCTGGGCACCTCGACTGTCGCGGTCGCTTTCCTGCCCGGTTATGAAACCATCGGCATCGCGGCCGCCGTATTGCTGGCCGTCTTCCGCATCGGCCAGGGCGTGGCCCTGGGCGGCGCCTGGGACGGTCTGGCGTCGCTGCTGGCCCTGAACGCACCGGAGAATCGTCGCGGCTGGTACGCGATGATCCCGCAGCTGGGTGCGCCCATCGGCCTGATCGTCGCCTCGGCCCTGTTCGCCTTCTTCCTAAACACCTTGTCTGCGGCGGACTTCCTCGACTGGGGCTGGCGCTATCCGTTCTTCGTCGCCTTCGCCATCAACGTGGTGGCCCTGTTCGCGCGACTGCGCATCGTCGTGACGCCCAGCTTCCAACAGATGTTCGAAACCCGCGAACTGCAGCCCACGCCGGTTCTCACCGCCATCAAGGCGGAAGGTCCCCGGATCGCCATCGGCGCCTTCGCGCCCCTGGCAAGCTTCGCCATGTTCCACATGGTCACCGTCTTCCCGCTGTCGTGGGTCTTCCTGTTCACCCAGGAGACGCCGGTGCGCTTCCTGCTGATCGAGATGGTCGGCGCCGTCTTCGGTCTTCTGGCCATCCTCGCATCGGGCGTTCTGGCTGACCGCTACGGCCGTCGTTCGCTGCTGGCCGCCACGGCGGCGGGTATCGCCGCCTTCTCGGGCTTCGCGCCTCAGCTGCTGAACGGCGGCGCGGTGGGCGAGCTGATCTTCATGATCTCCGGCTTCATCCTGCTGGGCTTGTCGTTCGGCCAGGCGTCCGGTCCGGTGGCGTCCAGCTTCTCCCTGGCCAACCGCTACACCGCATCTGCACTGACATCCGACTTGGCCTGGCTGTTCGGAGCAGGCTTCGCGCCACTCGTCGCCCTGTGGATCTCCAGCCAGTTCGGCCTGATCGCGGCCGGCGCCTATCTGTTGTCCGGCGCCGTCCTGACCCTTGTCGCCCTGTGGCTGAACCGGGAACTGGCGCGCAGCTCCTCGGACAAAACCCGCGTCGCCAAGACCTGACACGGGCTTTCGTCCCGACCATCCGCCCCGGTCTCGCCGCCAGCGAGGCCGGGGCTTTTCTTTGTCCCGATCACAATGAAAGACGGGCCGTGCTTGGCGCACGACCCGTCTCGGCCTCTCGTAGCTTTAGCGAGGCTCACGCCATGCCAATCACCCCGCGGGGCAGATGGCGTCGCCCTCGTTGGACCCCAGCTGAATGTCCTCGACCGTCACGCCAAATCCGCCAGCAGCGCTCAGCCCCCAGGGTTGATCGACAGCAGCCAGGTTCGCCCCGGCGTCGCGAAGGCACGAAAGCCGGACCTTCAGGACGCTCCATTGGCCGAGCGGCGCCGCATTGAACAGGGCGGTCACATCCACCCTGCCCTCGCCCAGGGTCAGCATGACGGGGCCCGACGGCCGCGCATCAACGCGATAACGGAACACCAGGGCCATCTCCCCATTGGCCTGACGGATCAGGTCCACCGGCTTGGCGGCGATCAGAGCATGGCCGCCGACCGAGCCGAAGGTCAGGGCGCGGGCCGACTCCTGGGCTGCGCCATCGGCGGACCGGACACTGACGCCGCCGCGCGGGCTGGCGCCGCTGCTCTCGGTTCCGAGACGGAACTCACCGCCTGCGTCACGCAGCATCAACGACCAGGGCGCTACAAAACGGCCATCGACGAAATAGCGATCGACGCTGCCGATCCCGCCCGCAACCCCGCTCTCCTCGGATAGGACGCCGACCCGGCCGCCCTGCGCATAGGTCAGGCCGTAGCCATAGGCGAACTGGGGATCATAGCCGGACTGGCCGACATTCAGCGGCTCGCCTCTGGCGTCCTTGGGCCAGCTAAACGACAGCTTGCCGTTAAAGTCGTTGCGCGGCTTGCCCGTAGCGTCGCCGATCAGGACGTCGGCTACGCCGCCGCCTTCCGTGCCCGGCAGCCAGGCGGCGACAAAGGCGTCAGAGACGTTGATCTCGGGATTGGTCCACATCGGACGGCCTGCCAAAAAGACCGAGACGGTCGGAATCCCGGCAGCCTTGAGCCGCTTCAAGGTTTCCAGCGGTTCGGTCGGCAGGAAGTCTAGCGTATCGACGTCGCCTTGGAACTCGGCATAGGGGGTCTCGCCGAAGACAACGATGGCGACATCGGGCTTTTGCGTGAAAGCGCCGTCCGGGCTGAGCGTCGCCTGACCGCCGCCGGCGGCGACCGCCTCCTGTATACCGCCCCAGATCGACTGACCGTTGGGGAAGTCGGCATTGGTGTTGCCGGTGCCCTGCCAGGTCAATGTCCAGCCGCCCGAAGCCTGGCCGATGTCGTCGGCGTGGCCGGCGACCAGGACCCGCGCGCCCGAACGGATCGGCAGAACCGATCCCTCGTTCTTCAGCAGGACCAGCGACTTGCGCACCGCCTCGCGCGCAATGGCGCGGTGTGCCGGAGAGCCCAGTTCGTTCAGTCGGCCCTCAACCGGCCGGCTATCGACGAACAGGCCGGTCTTGACCTTGACCCGCAGAATCCGGCGCACCGCCTCATCCAGTCGCGCCATTGGAATCTCGCCCGACCGCACCTGGGCCAGGGTGTTCTGATAGAGCGGCTTCCAGCTGTCGGGCGCCATGAACATGTCGATCCCGGCGTTGAAGGCCAGGGCGCAGCTTTCGTTCGAACAGCCAGGCAATTGGCCATGGGCGTTCCAGTCGGACACGACAAAACCGTCGAAGCCCAGGGGCCCACGGAGCACGTCGGTCAGGATGGTCTCATTGCCGGAGTGTTTGACGCCGTTCCAGCTGGAGAAGCTGGCCATGATCGAAAGGACGCCCGCGTCGATGGCCTGGGGATAGCCGGACAAGTGGGTCCGGATCATCTCCTGTTCCGATCCGGCGAAATCGCCCTGGTCATGACCACCGGTCGTCCCGCCATCGGCCAGGAAATGCTTGGCCGATCCGGCGATATGGCCCGGCGTCAGCGGATGATCGACGGAAAGCGAGCCTTGCAGGCCCAGGGTCATCGGCCCCGCATAGCTCTGGGCGATCTCGGGGTTTTCGCCATAGCCCTCATAGGCGCGGCCCCAGCGGTCGTCTTGGGGCACGGCCAGGGTCGGGCCGAAGGTCCAGTCCGCGCCGGTCACGGCGACTTCCAGCGCCGTCGCCGCGCCGATCCGCCGGATCAGGTCGGGGTCGCGCATGGCGCCCAGGCCGCTGTTGTGCGGGAAGATCGTCGCGCCGACGATGTTGTTGTGCCCGTGGACGGCGTCGATGCCGTAGATCATCGGAATCTTGGCGCCCGGACGCTGGGCCGCCGCCGCGCGGAAGGCCTGGGCCAGCTCGACCCACTTCTGCGCCGAAGCGCGCTCGTCTCCGCCCGGCGAGGAGTTGCCGCCGGCCAGGATCGACCCCAGCGGATAGGTCAGCAGGTCCTCGGGCTTGATCGAGGCGATGTCGGCCTGAATTGTCTGACCAACCTTCTCCTCCAGCGTCATCTTCGCCATCAGCTCGGTGACGAAGGCCTCAGTGGCGGCGTCCGTCATGGCGGCGGGAGATGCGGCATGTGGCCACAGGTCGGGATGAGCCCGGCTGGCGTCGGTGACGATCGTGTCCGAAGGCTTCACATAGTTGGTCGGCGTCGATTGCGAGGTCGTCGTGGCGCACGCGCCCGCCGCCAGAGCAAAACTCAAGGCCATGATCGACACGGCGTTGCGGCGGGAATTCAGGAAGCGCGGGGTCATATCGGGTCCGTCCATTCGGCGGGCGAGAAACTGGGCGCGAAAAGCCCGGTGCGGCCCTTAGGCCGCACCGGAAGTTCGCTCAGGGTGCAAAAGATCAGGCGTCTCGGACGCACGAGGCGGGGCGAAATCCATTGGAACTCTAGCCTCACTCCCGCACGTCGTTGACCGACGTTGATTTTCACCAGCGCAACTTGATGCACCCATGACAATGCTGTCAACTGGAATAAGTTAGCGCTACCACAAACGGGCCGCCAGATGTCCGAGTTCAAGGGAGAAACGGCATGAAGAACGGAATCACGAGGCGCGCGGCCGGCGTCCTGACTCTTGGACTTGCAGCCGCTCTGCCCTCCCTGACCGTATTAGCGGAATCCAAACCGAAGGCCGAGACGTACAGGTGGCGCAATGTGAAGGTCGGCGCCGGCGGCTTCATTCCAGGCATCGTCTTCAGCCGGGTCGAGCAAGGCCTGGCCTACGCCCGGTCAGACATGGGCGGCGCCTATCGTTTCGACGCCGCCGCTGGACAATGGCGGCCGTTGCAGGATTCCAGCCCCCGCTCGGCCGACTTCGGGGTGGAAAGTGTAGCCGCCGATCCCGTCGATGCGGACGTGGTTCATATGGCGGTGGGCGTCCACCGGGGCGATCCGGGGGCCATGCTGCGCTCCGACGACCGCGGCGAAACCTGGTCGCGCGTCGAGGTTCCCTTCCGCATGGGCGGCAATGAGGACGGGCGAGGACTCGGCGAGCGGCTGGCGATCGATCCGAACGACAACCGGATTCTCTATTTCGGCTCGCGCCACGACGGTTTGCAGACGTCGAGCGACGGTGGGCGGACCTGGAGCAAGGTCGACAGCTTCCCCCTGAAAGGCCTGGGTCTCCCGACCGGACGTGAGACGCACGGCGGCCTCAGCTTCGTGATTTTCGATCCCCGCACGGGGTCCAAGGGGCGGCGGTCGCAGACCTTGTTCGTCGGCGTCGCCGATCCGCACGAGCACGCGCTTTATCGCTCCGACGACGCGGGCCAAACTTGGCGGCCGGTCGAGGGCGGCCCCCGCGCCGAGCTATCGGCTGCTAAGGCTGAGCTCGACGACCGAGGGGTGCTGTACGTCACCTGCACCCTCGGGATAGGGCCCAACGGCGTTACGGACGGCGCAGTGTGGAGACTGGATGCGAACACCAACGCCTGGACCGACATCACCCCGCCCCGCCCCCTCGGCGGCTTCATGGGTGTGGCGCTGGACCGCAAGCGCCCCGGCGTGCTGATGGTCTCGACCCTGAACCGGTGGCGGCCTGGCGACACGATCTGGCGTAGCACCGACGATGGCCGCAGTTGGAAGAGTTTGCGCGAGGCGGCGCGCCACGATGTCAGCGCCACTCCCTACCTGAACTGGGGCAACGACAAGCCCGACTTCGGCTGGTGGATCGCCGCCCTGGCCCTGGATCCGTTCGACAGCGACCGGCTGGTCTATGCGACCGGGGCGACCGTCTATGAAACGCGCAATTTGTCGGCGGCCGACGCCGGGCGGCCGACCGACTGGGCCCCCTGGGTGGAGGGCATCGAACAGACGGCGGTGATTACCCTGATCAGCCCTCCGGTCGGACCGCAGCTTCTGACAGGGTTCGGCGACATCTCCGGTTTCGCCCACGAAGACCTGGATCGGTCGCCGGACCTGCAGTTCACCACCCCCGTCTTCGCCAACACCAACCAGATCGACTACGCCGGCGCAGCGCCCGAGATCGTGGTGCGCAGCGGCACCCCACACGAGGGCGTCGGCTCCGAAGGCCACGATGGTTCGACCCTGGCCTGGTCGTCCGATGCGGGGCGCAGCTGGAAGCCCCTGGGTCGCCCCCGTCCCGCCTCAGGCGCGGCTGCGGCGTCACCGGACAATCTGCGGATGGACCTGTACCGCGACGCGCCAATCACCGTCTCGGCGGATGGATCGACCTTCGTGCTGGCGACGCCGCAGACCGCCTGGTCAGACGACCGGGGCGCGACCTGGCGACCTTGCCTCGGTCTGCCGCCGCTTCTGCGTCCGGTCGCGGACCGCAAGGACCCTGGCCTGTTCTACGCCCTGGATTTCCGAACCGGCGAATGGCTGGTCAGTGTCGATCAGGCGCGCAGTTTCGCGCCGGTGCCGTCGAAGGGCCTGCCCGACGTATCGGCTGACCGGCCGACCTGGCGCGAGCAGGCCTTCCCGCTGAAGGCCACGGCCGGCCATGACGGCGACCTGTGGTTCGTCTCCCGCTCCGGGCTTTACAACAGCCGGGACGGCGGCCAGAATTTTACGCGGATCGACGGAGGACTGGCTGTGGAGATGCTGGACTTCGGCAAACCGTCGGCAGGATCAACCTACCCCACCCTGTTCGCCATTGGCACGCAGGGCGCTGTCCGGGGCGTCTTCCGATCCGACGACAGGGGGCGTTCGTGGGTCAGGGTCAATGACGACCGTCACGAATATGGACGCCGCTATCGCGCCATCGCCGGCGATCCCAGGGTGTTCGGCCGCGTCTATGTGGCCACGGACGGACGCGGCGTCGTCTATGGAGAACCAGCATGAACCTGTCACGGCGCGGACTTTTGGGGGCGGGCGCCTCAGCCTCCCTGTTGGGCGCATGCGCAACGACGCCGGACCAGCTCGCGGCCGGCCCGTTCAAGCCGACGTGGGATAGTCTGATCCAGGGCTACAAGACGCCCGACTGGTTCCGCGACGCCAAGTTCGGCATCTGGTCTCACTGGGGGCCCCAGTGCGTGCCGGAGTTCGGCGACTGGTACGGCCGGCTGATGTATATCCAGGGCCACCCGTTCTACGATCACCACGTCGCCACATACGGCCACCCCAGCCGCTTCGGCTTCATGGAGTTCATCGACCAGTGGAAGGCTGACCAGTGGGATCCGGAGGGTCTGCTGGATCTCTATCAGGCCGCGGGCGCCCGCTACATCATGTCGATGGCCAACCACCACGACAATCTCGACCTGTTCGACAGCGCCCACCACGACTGGAACGTCATGCGGGTCGGGCCGAAGCGCGACATCGTCGGGACCTGGGAAAAGGCTGTGCGCGCACGAGGACTGAGGTTCGCCGTGTCAAATCACGCGGCCCACGCCTGGCACTGGTGGCAGACGGCCTATGGTTATGACGCCGAGGGGCCGATGAAGGGCGTCCGCTATGACGCCGCCCGCCTGACCAAGGCCGACGGCGCCGGCAAATGGTGGGACGGGCTGGACCCGCAGGAACTCTATACCGGCCCGACCTTCGCTCCACCCGACGGGATCGACTCCATCGCCGAGATGAACGCCTGGCACGACGCGCGCGACGGCCAGTGGATCGAGACCCCGCCGGCGAACAATCCCGCCTTCGTCCGGTCCTGGGTGGCGCGCCAGCGGGATCTGATCACGAAATACCGGCCGGACATGGTCTATTTCGACAACTACCAGCTGCCCCTGGGTCGATATGGGCTGGAGGCGACGGCCGAATACTACAACGCCTCGCTACAATGGCGCGGCGAGCTTCCGGTCGTGAACGGCAAACGTCTGGACGAGCATCAACGCAAGGGGATCGTCGAGACCGTGGAGCGCGGCTTCTCGGACAGTCTGAAGCCCGAGCCGTGGCAGACCGATACCTGTATCGGCGACTGGCACTACAACCGCGCCCGCTACACCAGCCACTCCTATGTCCCCGCGCACAGCGTGATCCAGCGCTTGGTCGATGTGGTGTCGAAGAACGGCAATCTGATGCTGAACATCCCGCAGCGCGGCGACGGCTCCATCGACAGCGACGAGCGCCAGATCCTGACCGACATCGCCGCCTGGATGAAGATCAACGGCGAGGCCATCTTCGACACCCGCCCCTGGCGCATCTACGGCGAGGGTCCGACGACCGTGGTCGGGGGCATGCACGGCGAGGGTGCGGCGCGGCCGTGGACCGGCCAGGACATCCGCTTCACCACCAAGGGCCAGACCCTGTACGCCTTCGCTCTCGACTGGCCGCAGGATAGGCGGATGCAGATCCACGCCCTTACGCCCCAGGCGGGACGCGTCGAGGCCGTCGAGCTGTTGGGCGGCGCCGCCCTGCCCTTCCGTCAGACCGACCAGGGACTGGTCATCGACCTGCCGGAGAACAGGCCGGTGGCCGTCGCCCCGGCGGTGCGTCTGCGGGGCGCAGGTCTAGTCTGAGGACCGCGTTCCGTTCGAAGGCCGATCAGCGGATGGCGGCCTCGAACGGCACGACCGGCAGACCGGCTGGGCCATAGAGATTGCAGACCGGGCTGTCGGCCCAGCACAGGCGCACCTTGACGTCGGTCGGCTGGGCCGAGGCCAGCACCACCTGATCACCGGCCAAGGTCGCATCGACGAAGCGGCAGACGTCGTCTGCGCCGCACAGTTCGAAACCGATCGGGCGATTGAAGCCGTAAGCGGTCAAGGCCGTGCCCGGCGCATAACGGACGTGAACACCGTCCGCGCCCCGTTCGACCGAGGCCGGCTGGGCCGACACCGGCTGAACCGTGCCGTCCAGACGCCGCGCCTCCAGCGCCAGACGACGCCCGACTTCCAGCTTGTTGGTCGGATGGATGTCGTAGCGGTCGCCGATGTCGATGGCGACGGCGAGACCGGCCAGAGGATCGGCGTTGACGACCGTGCGCTGGCTCTCGCGCAGGGCCGCCCAATAGGAGTTGGCCGGCTGACCTGCGGCGGGTCCGAAGTTGGCCAGTTGGACCACCAGCATCCGCATGTCCGGGTTCTGGAACTGTTTGCGCCAATCGGCGAACAGGGCCGGCAGCAGGCGGTGATAGCCGACATAGTCGCCGACATTCGACTCGCCCTGATACCAGGCCATGCCTTTCACGCCGTAGGCGCCCAAAGGCGCGATCATGCCGTTATAGAGGGTCGTGGTGCCGCTGCCGCCGATCCACGGCGTGCGCGGTGGATTGGGCAGGTCGCCCAGGGGCGCGGCGACGCGGTGACGCCAGCCCGAAGACAGGGAGACAGTGCTTCCATCCGTGAAGACAAGCCGCTTGTTCGCCGCCGGTCCCCAGGCGCCGCCGCCGCCGTTGGTGTCCAGCACGCCGATCGCAATCAGATTACGGCCGGGCTTCAACGTCCCTGCGGGAATGAGGTAGGTGCGCGGCGTGTCCCAGCCCTGCTGGCCGCCGACATATTTGCCGTTGATCCAGGTCACGTCCGCATCGTCAACCGGCCCCAGCTCGATCGTCGCGCCTTGACGGGCCTGGGCGGCGGTCAATTCGACCGATTTACGCAGCCAGACGACGCCGTCGAAAGTGGCGAGACCGGAAACGGTGGACTCCCAGAACCCTTCGGCGGGGATCGACGCCCAGTCGGCGTCGGCCGTGCGCGGCAGGTTCCAGCCCTGTTTCGTGCCGGGATCATTAGCCGCCCACCAAGCTTGGGTGATTTCGCGCCAGATGGCGTCGCCTAGGGATGGATCGCGAGCATAGGCGTCCAGGGCATTCAACGCCTGTTCGTGGCCGCCCAGGGTCGTCACGGCGTCCCGGCTAAGCCAGTCTTCGATGATCGACCCGCCCCACGAGGCGGCGATCAGGCCGACGGGGACATTCTCGGACCGGCGTAGATCGCGCCCCATGAAATAGCAGGCGGCAGAGAAGTCGCGCACGCTTGCAGGACTGGTCGTGCGCCATTGGCCGACCGCATGTGGCGCCGACGACGGCGCGGGCAGGCTGGAGCGGCCGACCAGGAAGAGGCGCAGATTGGGGTCGTTGGCGGCGCCGATTTCGCTCTCGGCATTGCTCGCCTGGCGGACGGCGAACTCCATGTTCGACTGGCCCGAGCACAGCCAGACATCCCCGACCATGACGTCAGAGACCGTCTGGGTCGCGCCCGAGGTCTGGGCGGTCAGGACATAGGGACCGCCGGCGGTCAGACTCGGCAGGGTGGCGCGCCAGACCCCGTCAGCGCCGGCAGTCGCCTGGACCTGAGCCTGGCTGACGCCGACGGAGACGACTGCGCCTGGCGCGGCCTGGCCCCAGACCGCGATCGGACGGCCACGTTGCAGAACGGCGTGGTCCTGAAACATGGGGTCCAGCAACGGTGCGGCAGGCGCCTGGGCTTGGACGGCGCCGGTGGCCAGGAGGGTCGCAGCGACGGCGGACAGCAAGAACGAGCGCATCGGCGCCTCCCAATCACCCCGCCAGGGCGGGTGTTCCGAAATTGCACTGCACGCCGAAAACCAGTGCAATATGCAATTGAGTGCAATTTGATCGGCCCGGCGAAGACGAAGTCGAGAGTATAACCCCGTCTGGAACCGTGGCTGATCAGCCCACTAAAAATCTTGAAATCGTCATTTAAAACAACGGGACGGGCATCGACATTGTGCGCGATGTCGATGCCCCCGTCTTCTAGCGACGCACCTCGACCGCCTGACCCGTGTACTGGATCGTCTTGGCGGGCGCTGCGTCGAAGTCGCCGACTTCCGCCCCCGGCCCGCTGACGAAGCGCACATTGATCGTGCGGCTCGCCGGCATCCCCGGATACGAGCCGGTGCGGGCCCCGATGGTCAGGACGCCGCGCGCCTGGTCCCAGGTCATCGGGATGTTGGAGAACTCACCCCGCTCATAGCCATAGTCCTTGCCCGAGTCCTCGTAGAGGGAGAAGGCGCCGTTCGCCCCGGTATAGACGACCAGAGTCAGGGGGCCGTCCAGCTTCTCGGACGTATAGGTGACGGCCGGACCCGTGGGCAGGATCGAACCCGCGCGGACAAAGACCGGGATCTTGTCCAACGCCGCCGCAACGGACACGGTTTGACCGCCCGCATAGGTCTGACCCGTCTTCAGGTCGTACCAGTCGGCGCCGGCGGGGAAATAGACCGACCGGCTGCGCGCCTTGTACTCGGTGACGGGGGCCACCATCACCGACGGGCCGAACATATACTGGTCGGCGATGTCGCGAGCCTTCAGGTCGGACGGGAAGTCCATGACCAAGCCGCGCATGATGGTGCCGTCCCGCAGATAGGTGTCGCCGGCCAGGCTGTAGATATAGGGCATCAGCCGGTAGCGGGTCCGCATCTGCTCGGCATAGGCGGTGTAATAGTCCGTACCCGGATTGGCGAGGTTGTAGACCTCACGCAGCGGGTATTCGCCATGTGAGCGGAAGATCGGCGACCAGGCGCCGAACTGGAACCAGCGCAGCTGCAGCTCGTCCCACTCGGCCTTGTCCTCGGGCTTCATGCCGGCCGGATTCGAATAGCGGGCCTCGACCGAGAAGCCGCCGATGTCATGGGTCCAGTTGGGCAGGCCCGACAGGCCGGCGTTGACGCCCGCCGAGATCTGATCGCGCAGATTGTCCCAACGGGCCACCACGTCGCCCGACCACAGGATCGAGCCGGTACGCTGCAGACCGCCCCAGGCCGAACGGGTCAGGATCGTGGTGCGTTGACCCTCATGCTCGGCGCGGAAGTTCCGATAGACGTTCTCGGCGTTCACCAGCGGATAGGAGTTGAACACATAGGCGCCCGGTCCGGCCGCCGTCGGTCCCATACGCAGGGTCCGCTCGGGGATGTCGAGATTGGAGTGCATGTCCGGCTCGACCGAATCCAGCCACCAGCCGTCGAAGCCCATGTCCTTGAAGCTGTCGGACATCTGCTTCCAGTACAGGTCGCGGGCCGCCGGCAGATAGGGGTCGTAGAAGCTGTTGGCGTAGCCGGGGCCGACCCAGTCGCGCGCGCCGACATCGACGTTGCGCGTGTACATGCCGCCGATGGCGTCCAGCTCCTTGTAGTGTTCAGTCGTCGGATAGAATTTCGGCCAGACCGAGATGATGATGTCGGCGTTCATGTCGTGAACGTCCTTCACCATCTGGGTCGGGTTCGGGTAGCGGGCTGGGTCGAACTGGTGCGAGCCCCAGGCGTTTTCGGGCCAGTAGAACCAGTCCTGCACCACCATGTCGATCGGCAGTCCCAGCTCGCGGTAACGCCGGACGGCGCCGACCACTTCTTCCTGATTGTTGTAGCGCTGACGGCTCTGCCAGAAGCCATAGGCCGAGCGCGGCAGCATCACCGACTTGCCGGTCAGGCCGCGATAGTTGGAGATGACGCCGTCGATGTCGTCGCCGCCGACATAGAAATAGTCGATGGCCGTGCCGACTTCCGAGGCCAGGCTCAGCGCGCCCTGATCGGCCGCCGGCAGCGGGTCCATGTGGCGCAGGGAGATGTAGCCGTCTTCCGGGGTCCATTCGATCTTGATCGGAACGCGGGTGTTGGCCGCCATCTGGACCTGGAAGTCGTGGTCGAAGGGGTTCCAGTTCTGGCGCCAGTTCTGCTCGACCACCTTGCCGTCGATCGTCACCTTCACATAGCCGGACGAATAGAGGCGGAACTTGTGCAGGCCGGCGGCTGCGGTCTCGATCGTGCCGTCCCAGACGACGCTGACGCCGGCCTGGCCGGGTTTGCCCATGTCGCCGGTCTGGACCGGGGCGCCGGGCTGGGCCTTCAGGCCTTCGGGCCAGCGCTGCTGGTCGCGGATGAACTCATAATTGATCTCGCCTTCCGGCCGGCTGACCTTCAGCACGCCGTCCTGATAATAGCGGGCGGTCAGGCCGCCGAAGGCGCCGCCGGCGTCACGAACGATCAGCCGATCCGACAGCATGCCGTACGGACGCGGGTCGCCGAAGCGGGTGATGGCGTTGGTGTCCCACAGCAGGCCGTAGTTGCGGCTGGAGACGACGAAGGGCACGCCGACGTCCATGTTGTGCTGGGCCAGCAGAACATCCTGGCCCTTGTGGTTCATCACGCCCTGCTGATGCTGACCCAGGCCGTAGAAGGCCTCGTCGGCGGGGCTTTCCCACACCTGGCGCGTCGCCAGGAAACGATGATCGCCCTTCTGGTCCTCGACCGTGACGGGGGTCAATTCGCGGCTGCCCGGACGTTCCTTCAGGACCTCCTGGCCGTCCTCGTCGAGGAAGCGGACGGCGCCGGTGGTGCGCGACACTTCCGCCGTGGCCTCGGCCGTCTTCAGCACGACCAGGTCGCCGCGCGTCTCGACCTCGAACGGGGTGGTGGTCGAAGGCTGGGCCGTGACCATCAGGCTGGCGGGCAGATCCAGATCGGCGTCTTCGGTCGCGGTGACACGGATGGTCTCGGGACCATAGACCTCCAACCGCACGCGGCGCGCGACGCCCTCGGTCGGGGCGATGACGACGCCGGCGGGAATGCGTTCGAAGGCGGCCTGCTGGATGGCGCCGGCCGAGGCGCTGTCCATCAAGGTCGAACAGGCGCCCAGGGGCGCGATCATCAGGGTGGCCAACATCAGTCGGCGGGCGAGGGTCGAGGTCATGGGGGCTCTCGCTTCTATCAGGGGACGTTCAGTAGGTGGCGGTGACGACGCGCAGCAGGCGCGGTCGGTCGGTGAAGTTCAGGCCGTAATCGGTTTGGTCGCCGTTCCAGATGCGTTCGAAGACCCATTTCCCGGCGTCGTCGAAATGGCCTTCCTCATAGCGCACGACCATGCGGCGCTTGCCGTCGGCCGAGGGCTTGGCTTCGAAATCGACACGGGCGTGCAGGCCGCTGACGAAGAAGGCGTTCGGATCGTCAAGCTGGGCGACGACGACGCCGCCGTTGGGCGTTTCCGTGCCGGACGCCGGCCCCTGTTCGCCAAGCCAGGTCCATTCCGGCTGACCGAACTGCCACAGCCGATAGCGGACGCGTGCGGTCCAGTCGCCGAGATCGATCTTCTGCTCTGACCGGTCGTCGGGCTCGGACACGCCCCAGACTTTGCCTTCCCATGTGGCGCGCGCCCAGACATGGGCCCAAGGCCGCATGACGGCATAGGCGGTCTTCAGCGGCGTCAGGCTGTCAGGCGTGACGACCTTGGCGCCCAGCGGCCAGTTGGCGTAGCCGGTATAGTC
>JBKBXN010000054.1:0-16006 GCA_046314055.1 Brevundimonas sp. | reverse complement strand
CACTTCTCCTTCGCCAACTATTATGATCCCAAGCGGATGAGCTGGGGCAATCTGCGGGTCTGGAACGACGACGAGATCGCCGCCGGAACCGGCTTTCCGCCCCACCCGCACGCCGACATGGAAATCATCACCTACGTCCGCGACGGGGCCATCACCCACGAGGACAGCCTGGGCAACAAGGGCCGCACCGTGGCCGGCGACGTCCAGGTGATGAGCGCGGGCACCGGCATTCGCCACGCCGAATATAACGCCGAGCCGGAGCTGACCCGAATCTTCCAGATCTGGATCGAACCGACCAAGCGCGGCGAGGCGCCCAGCTGGGGCTCCAAGCCCTTCCCGAAGGGCGAGCGTTCGGGCCAGTTCGTGGTCCTGGCCTCTGGCTTCGAGGGCGATGTGGATGCTCTGCCGATCCGCACGGATGCGCGGATCGTGGCGGCGACGCTGAAGGCCGGCGACAGCGCCGACTATGCGTTGGGATCGACCCGCCGGGCCTATCTGGTGCCGGCCAAGGGCGAGATCGAGGTCAACGGCGTTCGTCTGAACGCCCGCGACGGCGCCGCGATCGCCCAGGAGGACGTCGTGACGGTCAAGGCGATCTCGGACGCCGAGATTGTCCTGGTGGACGCCGCCTGATCGACAGGAGCGGCGTTTTCGGATCAACCTGTCCGACCGAACAAGGTTCGGTCGGACAGCCCGCCTGACGCGGGACAGTCCCCAATCGGGGAGGAGACCATCAGATGTTCAATCAACTTGAAGCCTCGTCGCCGCATTTTCGCGCGGTGCTGCGTATCGTCGCCGGCGTGCTGTTCCTGGCCCACGGCGTGGTGAAACTGTTCGGATTCCCGGAAGGCGCCCAGCCGGGCCAGGTCGAAATTCCGTCGCTGTTCGGGATCGGCGCGATCCTGGAGCTGGTGGGCGGCTCGCTGCTGGTGCTTGGCGCCTTCACCCGCCCGGTCGCCTTCATTCTGGCTGGTGAAATGGCGGTGGCCTACTGGATGTTCCACGCCCCCTCCAGCCCCTATCCGGCGGTGAACGGCGGCGATGCGGCCATCCTGTTCTGTTTCATCTTCCTGTACCTGCTCGCGGCCGGGGCCGGTTCGTGGAGCGTGGACGCCCGGCTGCGTAAAGCGAGCTAAGTCTTTGTCTCCTCTCCGCTGTGAGGGGAGGAGACTTTAGACGTCCAGCGCCCAATCCGTCGCACGGACCAGACTGTCGACGATGCCGGGTTCCGACGAGGCGTGGCCGGCGTCGCCGACAATGTCCAGTTTCGCCTCGGGCCAGGCGCGATGCAGGGCCCAAGCGCTGGCGATGGGGGTGACCACATCGAACCGGCCCTGGGCGATCCAGCATGGGATATGGCGCATCCGATCGACGTTTTTCAGCAGCCAGCCGTCCTCGGGGAAGAAGCCGGCGTTGGTGAAGAACCAGTTCTCGATCCGGGCGAAGGCGAGGGCGAACTCGGGTTCCGAGAATTTGTCGGGCCTGGCGTTCGGGCCTTCGACGCTGACGGTTTCCCCTTCCCAACTGGACCAGGCCACCGCGCACCGTTCGCGCTCGGCGACATTGTCGCCTATCAGCCGCTTGTAATAGGCGGCCATCAGATCGCCCCTTTCGGCTTCGGGAATCGGGGCGACAAATCTTTCCCAGGCGTCCGGGAAGATCATCGAGGCGCCGTCCTGGTAGAACCAGTGCAGTTCCTTCTTTGTCAGCAGGAATATGCCCCGCAGGACCAGGGCGCGCACGCGTTCCGGATGGGTGATCGCGTAGGCCATGGACAGGGTCGAACCCCACGAGCCGCCGAACACGACCCATTTATCGACACCGCAACGTTCTCGCAGGCGTTCGATATCCTCGATCAGGGTCCAGGTGGTGTTGTTCTCGAGCGAGGCGTTCGGCCGCGACTGACCGCAGCCGCGCTGGTCGAACATGATGATCCGATACTTGGCAGGGTCGAAGAAGCGCCGCATGCCCGGATTGACAGCGCCGCCCGGACCGCCGTGCAGAACCACGACCGGAAGACCCTGGGGGTTGCCGCTTTCTTCGTAGTAGATTTCGTGAACGTCGTCAGACGTCATCCAGCCGGACGCAAAAGGCTCGATCTCCGGATAGAGGTCCCGGCGAGGTTCGAGAGGCGCGGAAAAGGCCATGCGTGGCGGTCTTTCTACTCGGCCCAAGCTTGGCCGTACTGAGCGTTATGAACGGAATGCCGCAAAGGCCAGGCAAAGCCAACCGGCGATCATCAGCAGGCCGCCGACCGGTGCGACGGCGCCCATGGCGGACAGGCTGAGGAGAGCGACCAGGGCCAGGGCCAGACAGAAGACCAGCCCGCCCGCTGCGCCCAGCCACCCGGCGAGCCGCGCTAAGCCGCCCCCTGATGTCCAAAGGGCGCAAGCCAGAGCGAAGACGGCGTGCGCCAGTTGGTAATGAGCGCCGGTCGACAGCAGGGTTTTGACCTGCGGCCCGGCACCGTGAGCGGCGAAGGCCCCCAGCCCTATGGCCATGGCCCCGTTGAGGGCGGCGAAGACGATCAGATTGCGACTCGCTGTCATGAAGTCACCCTAGACTGCAACGGCCGCAGAGCAAACCAGTCGAGAGGGGTGGAACTTCTGCTATTGCGGCCCCTATGGGATTCGCCTCGAAATGGCGCGCGGCGTCGCACTACGCCTTGATGTACGGCGGGCTGGGCGTCAGCCTGCCCTACGCCGGTCTGTGGATGAAGGCGCAAGGGCTCAGCGGGGCGGAGATCGGGACACTGCTGGCGGCGCCCATGTTGGGGCGGCTGGTCACGGGGCCGGCCATCGCCGTCTGGGCCGATGGGTTCAAGTATCGCCGGACGCCCATCGCCTTGCTGGCGGGCCTCTCGGCCCTCGGGTATGGCTCGGCGGGCCTGGTGGATGGGTTTTTGGCTTGGGCGGTTTGCTGGTTTATCGCCGCGACCGGGGCGGCGGCGATCTTGCCGTTGACCGACGTGCTGGTGCTGCGGCGAGCGCGGCGGGAAGGCTTCGCTTTTGCGGTGCCGCGCGGTTTCGGCTCGGCGGCCTTCGTCGCCGCCAATATCGCCATGGGATTTATCCTGAGAACGACGGGCAGCGAGGCGGTCATTGTCGGCGTCACCCTGATCTGCGTCGGCATTGGGGTAACAGCCTGGCGGGTGCTGCCGGAGGAGCCCGTCCATGACGGGCCGCCGCTAGCCGGGTGGGACCGGTTTCGCGGCATGGGGCGGCTGTTGAAGGATCCGGTGCTGGTGACCGCGCTTGCGGCCATTGGGACCGTGCAGGCGGCGCACGCCTTCTACTACGGATTCTCCGCCATCCTGTGGCGCGAACAGGGGATCGAGCCGCATCTGACCGGGATCTTGTGGGCCTTCGCCGTCGTCGCGGAGATCGCGTTGATGTGGGTTTTCGAGCCGTGGCGACGGCGTCGGGGCATTGGGGCCTGGCCCATATTGATGATCGCGGCGGGGGCGGCGATGGTGCGTTGGCTGTTGATGGCCGCAGCCCCGCCTCTATGGGCGTTGTGGCCGTTGCAGGCCTTGCACGCCGTCAGCTTCGCCGCCAACTATCTCGCCGGCGTCGAGCTTATCGAACGACTGGCGCCGCGCGACAGCCAGACGGCCGCCCAAACTCTGAACTCCACCCTTTCGGCGGGGGTGTTGATCGGCGTCGCGACCTTGGCGAGCGGTCCGCTGTACGACACCTGGGGCGCGGGGGGATATCTGGCGATGGCGGGGCTGGCCGGCCTAGGATTGATCGCGGGGTTGGCGTTGAAGCCGATGCTCGGCGCGCGGGGTTAGGCGCGGGGCAGCAGGGCCATCTGGCCGGCCATGACGGAGGCCGCAGCCTTGATGGCCCGCTTCACCGTGTTTTCGTCGGCCGTCGCCGGGGTGCGCAGCAGACCGACGGCGGGCGTGTGCGGACCGTCGGCGAGTTCGACCAGCACGCGATAGAGCAGATAGGAGCCGACATCCGCCTCGGCCTCCGAGGTCGCATCGGCGGGTATGCCGGTGGCATTGATGGCGCGGACAATATCGGCGACCGGGGCGGTCGTGCGCGCCAGACCAGGCCCAGTTTGCGACAGGCGTTCTTCATGATCGAGAGCGCGGTTCTCTGCCCGCATCTGCATGCGAAAACCATTGCTCTTGGCGGCCCGTCCCACCAGCAGGACCGCGCGGCAATCGCCGTTTCTCAGATGATCGCCCAATCGTGCGGCTAGACGCGCCGGATCGTCAGAGGAGATGCTGACGGTGCGGGCGCCGGGGGGGCTCCAGGCCTCTCCGGACAGATCTTCGACCATGTCCCAACCGGGATCCGCGTCATAGGCGCAGATCGCGATGCCGGGCCGTCGGTCGGGGCGGCCTGAGCTGTCGATCTCAATGGTCATTCAGGCCTTACCCTCACCCAGCGTGACGCTTTCGTGACGAGGGCTAGGTGGCGTGAACTTCACCCCGGCGTCAAGCCTCAACCAAGGTCGCCGACGGCCGCGTCAAGCAGCATGAAGGCGCGGCCGCTGTCGGAGGCGAGGCGGTTCTGGACCGCCTGGGCGTCCCCGCTGCGGGCGTAGGCGGCGAGGTCCTGAGAGAAGACGACCACATAACGTTCGGCGTCGGCGCGCAGCTCAGGGTCGCTCAGCACGCGGCGAGAGACGCTGCGCACGGCGGCCGGCGCGACGCGGCGGACGATGCGACGGGCGCCGTCGGGATCACCGGCCCCAAAGAGCCGGGCCGCCTCTTCGACCCGCGAACGCGGCAGAAGCGCATTGGGATCGACACCCATCCGGCGGATCGCGGCGGCGACCCGATCAGACAGGGCGACCGAGTCGGCGGCGTCGTCGGCCGGACGCTCCAGCTCCAGAGGGGCCTCGTCCTGGCCATCTGAGACGAGATCGTTCCAGTCCAGACCGCCTTCGGGAGCGGGCGCCGGGCGCGGCGGCTCGGCCGGGGACAAACGAAGGCGATTGCGCAGGCCGAAATTCCGGTCGCCGGCCCGCTCCTGCGAAGAGTCTTCCGGCGTGGGCCGGGGGGGACGGGGGCGTTCGGGGTCAGCCAGGGGCTCGCGATGACGTCCCGCCGGGGCGTCGCCGGAAACCACGCCCATCAGCCGCACGGCTTCGGTCAGCATGTCGTAGTTGCGGCGCACCCGCTCCTGGAAGCCGATGTCCAGGGCTTCGGTATCCTCGGCCGCCTTGCGCGAGGCGGCGGCGAGGGCGGACAGGCCCTGTTCGACACTGGCGCGCACCGCTTCGACCCTGGCGCGGGCCTGCTCCGGCAGACGGGCCGCCCGTTCGTCGACGTCGGCGACGGCGGTGTCGATCTCGGACAGGGCGGAGTTCAGGCGATCCACCAGGCTTTCCAGTCGCTGGACCATCCGCTCGCCGGCCTTGTCCACCAGGCCCGAGGTTTCGCCGACGATGCGGCGGGCGTCCTCGATGCGGGCGTCGGCGGCCTGGTCGGCCTTCTGCGCCGCCTCGAACAAGGCTTCGCCCAGGCGATCGGCGCGGAGACGGGCCTGTTCAGAGGCGTCGGCGGCGGCGGCGCGGGAATCCTCGGCCGTGGCGCGCATCTGCTCCAGGGCGCGGCGGGTCTCTTCCATCAGGGTGTCGCGCGCGTCGGCGGCCAGGGCCTCGAACCGATCCAGCGAGACCTTTGTGGCGGCGTCGAAGCCGTCGGCCTCGCGCTGGGACATGTCGACCAGGGCCCGGAACTGGTCGCCGGCGGCTTCCAGAATTTCGCGCAGGCTCTCGATCGAGACTTGGGACGTCCGTCCCATCTCGTCGTGCGCAGTGCGGGTGGCAGACAGGTTTTCGACGAACTGGGCGCGTTGGCTCTCGACCTGGGCGGAAAAGTCCTCCTGGTCCGTCCGCAGGGCGTAGGCGGCGGTGACCAGGGCGGCGCGTTGCTGGCTGAGGCCTTCCTCGACGGACTGGATCTGTTCGGCGACGCCGGTGCCGGCGTTCTCCAGCCGGATGGTCTGGCGGGCTAGGTCGTCGGCGGCCACGCGGGCGGCGTCCTGGGCCTCGCCGGCGGCGGCGGCCAGATCGGCGGCGCGGGCGGCCAGGGCGGCTTCGGCCTCGCGCAGCTGGGCCTGGGCCAGGTCCGAGGCGTCGGCCACCATGCGGGATTGGCGTTCGACGGCGTCGATGACGCTGGTCGCCTGGCTGTCGAGATGAAGGCCGAGGGTCTGCATCTGGTCGCGTTCGCGGGCCAGGTTCTCGGTCAGCCGGCGGGCGGTGCGGCCGGCGTGTTCGGCGGCCTCGTTCAGACGATTGGTCTCTTCCATCAAGGCCTGACGCAGCAACGCCATATCATTGCGCGCGCGCTCGGCCGCCAAGGCGGCGTGGTCAATGTCGGAGCGCAGGGTGCTCAGCACCTGACCGGTCTGCTGAGCGGCAAGGGCGGTGGGGGCGACAAGGGCCTCTGCCAGATCGCGGGCGCGGCGTGTCTCGGCCGCTAATCCGGCGCCCTGCCGCAGGGCGTGAGCCAGCATGATGGACAGTCCGACGGGCGCCAGGGCGATCAGGCCATAGATAGCCAGTCTGAGCGGATCCAGTTCAGACCCGCTGGATCCCATTTCGAAGGCAGCCCAGGAGGCGACGCCGCCGACCCACAGGGTCGAGGCCAGGGCCGCGATCAGATAGGCGGTCTGGCTGCGCGCCGCAGTCGAGGCGCGCTCGGACACGCTGGAGCGCAGCATGGGCGGCCAGGCCATGTCGAAGGGCGCCGGGGGCTGGCCGGCGGCCACGGCCATCTCGACGGCGGCGGATGGGTCCGGCGTCGGCTCGACAATCGCCTCGGGGGCCATGGCGGGCGGTTGCTCCGACGCCTCAGCCACCGGTTCCATTGGGGCGGGCTGGGGGAGGGGCGGCGGGGCCGCCCCCCCCCACAGGGGCGGGGGCGCCCAAAAGGCCCAGCGACCACCAACGCGGTGCGGGGGCGGGCGGGGGGGGGGGGGGGGGGGGGGGGCGCCCCCCCCCCCCGCAACTGGGCCTGGCGCGCCTCTTCGGCCATGCGACGACGTCGGCGTTCCGAGATCGGGCGTTCAGGCGGCGGCGCGGGCAGGGGATCGAGTTCCGGATGCGGCGCAGGCGGCGTGTCCGCCTCGGCCTCCGTCGGCTCGACCTCAGGCTCAGCTTCAACCTTAGCTTCAACCTCAACCGCCGCGTCGTCAGGCGCCTCGACGGGCGTGACGATGTCTTCGTCTGTCAGCTTCAGCGGCGGCCGGTTACGGGATTTCATCAGGCGTCGAGCTCGATTCATGCGCGCGGCGCGCGAGAACGCGCCGATTCGACCCTAGCGGGTCAAATCCCAAGGTCCAAGTCGTACAGGTCGCAGAGACGTGGACTGTTCGCGATCAGCAGTCGCGATCGACGTCGGCGGCGAAGCTCGCGGCCTTGTCAGCAGGACAGTCGGACACGCGGTGAACCTCGCGTTCGGCAGGTTGCGGAGAATGGATGTCCACGCCGAATTGCGACAGGACGGCGGCGGCCAGCAAGGCGATGAAGCCCGCGATCAGTTCCACCAGCGCCTGCATGACGGCGTCTCCCACAGCCCCCATGGCCGCCAGTCTTATGCGCCTTTTTGGCGAACGTCACAATCCCGCCGCGTAAAGATTGACCGAGCGTGGCGCGCATGAAACGGAGGAGGCGAGGCGTCCCCATCGCAGTGTCATGCGAATCGGGCAGGCAGGCTGAATGACCCAAGACAGCGACAGCTATGACGGCAGTCTGCTGACCCCGGGAGCGGGCGTCTGGCGCAGCGAAGTCGCGCACCGGTTTTCCATCTTGATGGAGAACGAGGCCTATTTCGACGCCCTGTCTTCGGCGCTGAACAAGGCCGAGCGATCCATTGTGGTGCTGGGCTGGCAGTTCGACCCGCGCACCCATCTGGATCCCGAAACCCGACCCAGTGATAAACAGTTCGAGATCGGTCATCAGCTGCGGATGCTGGTCAAGCGAAAGCCGGATCTGGATGTCCGGCTGCTGATCTGGAAGTCGCCGCTGCTCATTGCGGCGTCCCAGGGCTTTTATCCGCACCGCGCGCAGCGCTGGTTCCGCAAGCGCATGGTGGAGTTTCGCATGGATTCGCCGGGGCCGATCGGCGCCTGTCACCATCAGAAGGTGATCGTCATCGACGATCGTGTGGCCTTCTGCGGCGGCGGGGACATCTCGACCGACCGGTGGGATTCCGAAGATCATTTTGACGGTGATCCGCGACGCGCCCTGCCGAACGGCCTGATTTGCAAGGCCCGCCACGAGGTGATGAGCGTCATGGACGGGCCGGCGGCGCGTGCCCTCGGCGATCTGGCGCGGGAACGCTGGTTCAAGGCGACCTGGGAACGCACCATACCCGACGAGGTCCAGAGCGACCCCTGGCCGGACGGCGTCGACGTTCAGATGAGAGAGGTCCCCGTCGGGATCGCCCGCACCGAGCCGCAGTGGAGCGGGCGACATGAGGTGCGCGAAAACGAGGCCCTGCACCTGGATTCGATCCGGCGGGCCAAAAAGCTGATCTATTTCGAGAACCAGTATTTCACCTCGCCGGTGATCGCCGCGGCTCTGGCCGAGCGGCTGGCTGAGGTGGATGGGCCGGAGGTGGTGGTGGTTTCGACCGGCAAGAGCCCGAGCTGGTTCGACAGCCTGACCATGGATACGGCGCGCGCCGAGGTGCTGTACCGACTGGAACAGGCGGACAAGTACAACCGCTTCTTCGCCTTCGCCCCCCTCACGGCCGAGGGCGACCGGATCATCGTCCATGCCAAGGTGTCGATCATCGACGACCGGCTGCTGCGCATCGGGTCGTCCAATCTGAACAACCGGTCGATGGGGCTGGACACCGAGTGCGACATCGCCGCCGAGCCGACCGACGCGGCGGGGCGCGCAGTGATCGTCAACCATCGCCACCGCACCATAGGACACTGGATCGGCGTGCCCGCTGAGGATTTTGCGGCCGTCGAGGCCGTCATGGGATCGACCGGCGCCGCTATCTGCAGCTTCGCCAGCGATCGGCTGAAACCGCTGGGGTCGGACCCGCCGACGCGGATCCAGCGGCTATTCGCCGAATGGCAGCTGGGCGATCCGACCTCTTCAACCGACGCCTGGCGTCCGTGGAAACGACTGAACCGGTCGCAGCGGACCCGACCGATGTCCGAAGGCGGTCAGGCGCCCGGCTGAACAAGCTCGAAGTCGATGATCAACGGCAGGTGATCCGAGGCCACGCGGGCCAGAGGCGAAAAGTCCGCCCTGACGCCGGTGATATGGATTTCCGGACTGACGAAACAATGATCAATGCGGATGGCCGGAAAGCCGGAGGGGAAGGTCTTCACCGACGGCTTGAGGTTCAGCAGCCGCTGGCAGTCCGCCAGTTTGCGCACAAGGGTCTGATAGGGGCGGGTAATCGAGGTGGCGTTGAAGTCGCCGGCTAACAAGGTCGGCCCGACGCAGCCGCCGAGCCAGCCGGTCCCCGCCAGGGCGGCAGCCTGCAGCCTCTGTTCGCGCGGCACCAGACCCAGGTGGGTGGTCAGCACATTGATGGCCACACCGTCGATCTCGACCTCGGACCAGAGAGCGCCGCGGGGCTCGAGCCCCGGAATGCCGCGCACGGTGGGCAAGGCGTCGGCGCGAATCAACCGCTCGGGATGGGGAGTCAGGATGGCGTCGCCATACAGTTCCGCCTCCACCCGCATTGCGGGATGGAAGCGCGAGGTCATGGCCAGACCCTCGGCGATGGCTTCGGCCTGGTCGATCTTGCCGGTGCGGGCGCGACCGACGTCCAGCTCTTGGAGACAGACGATGTCCGGTTCGTGCTCGCCGATGACAGCGACGATGCGATCGACGTCCAGGCGCTTGTCCGTGCCGACGCAGCGATGGACGTTATAGGTCAGAAGGCGAGGCATGGGTTCCCGAGGACGTGCCGAGACTTGGGCGAAGGGCTAGGCCTTTTGGGCGCGGATTGCGACCCCGATACGACGATCAGAGCAGGATCAGGTGATCCGGCAATTCGTTGGGATTGGTCGCGCGTGGCGGGAAGTGGGCCGCCAGGACCTGTCCGCACCGTTCGACCGCCGCTTCGAAGCCGGCGACGGGGCGGCCCGCCTTGAGCTCGCGGGTCAGGACAGCGACGGTTTCGGCCCAGACGCCTTCATCGACCTTCTGGTGAATCAGTTCGTCGGCGATCAGTTCGACCTGATGTTCCTTCAGCGCGGCGAAGATCAGAACACCGGTGCGATCGCGTGTGACGTGGACGCCATGGGCCAGGAACTGCTGAAGCGCCGCCTTGCGCACACGAGCGCGACGGAGACCGCGCGGCGTAACCCAGCGCAGGATCGGCGGGAGCCGCGTCAGCAGAAAGACGCCGACGAAGATCGCCGCCTGGATCAAGGCGTAGGCCGCCAGTGCCTGGCCGACGCCGGCGGCCTCGGCCGAGGCGTGGGCGGCTTCCCAAGTGTCGCCCACCGGCCAGGACAGATCAAAGCCCAAGGGGATCAGGATCGTCGGCGCCAGCAGGGCCGCGCCCGCCGCCCAGGCCAGGCTGACGTCTACATAGGACGACACGCCGCGCGAAACGACGCAGAAGATTTCGCCCGAGGTCCCGGCCTCGGCCGAGGCGATGGCGGCGGCGACCCGCGTCCGGTTTTCGTCCGTGAAACGCATCACCATCCTCCCGAAGCGCCGCCGCCGCCGAAGCCGCCGCCGCCTCCGCCAAATCCACCGCCGCCGCCGAAACCGCCTCCACCGCCGCGTCCGGCGTTTCGCAGGGCTTCCGACGCCGCCCACAGCAGGATCGGCGTCACGCTGTCGCCGCGATGACGACGCCCGCGTCCGGCGGAACCGACAGCCACCAGAAGGAAGAGAATGAAGATCACCGCCATGATCACGATAGGCAGGATCGGCGCGGCGCCGGCCTTATCGTCTTCCTGCGCTGCGGCGGCCGCGCGCGCCTGGGCCTCGGCCGGATCGAGCTCCAGCTGGGCGATCAAGGCGTCCACGCCTCGGACGATCCCAACCTGATAATCGCCCTCTTGGAAGGCCGGCAGGATCTGATTGCGGATTATCATGGACGATAAGGCGTCGGTCAGGATCGGCTCGAGCCCGTAGCCGACCTCGATCCGCACCCGGCGTTCCGTGGGGGCGACGATCAGCAGGGCGCCGTTGTCGCCGTCCTTCTGGCCGATGCCCCAGGCGCGGCCGAGCTGGTAGCCGTAGTCCTCGATTTCCTGGTCCTGAAGGCTGCGCACCGTGACCACGACCAGTTGATCGCTGGATTTGGCTTCGAGCGCCGCAAGCTTTTCCGTCAACGCCTGTTCAGTCGCGGCATCCAGCAGATCAGCCTGATCCACCACCCGGCCCGATAGGGGCGGAAAGTCCAGCTTTGTCTGCGCCATCGCCGGCAGGGCGAACAGCAGAACGGCGATGAGACCGACCAGACGCGCGAATACGCCCGCTGGACGCCGCGTCCGAACGGGAAGAATCCTCACTGGGCCGGCGGGGTCGAACCCGGCGCCACCGGCGCAGCGCCGCCGCCGGGGGCAGCCGCCGGGGCGCCGTTCAGATTGAAGTTCACCTGGGGCGCGGACTGGGCCTCGGCCGTGGCGGTGAACAGTTGCATCGGCTGGGAGCCCGCGTGGGCCGTCTTGGCCCAGATCACGTTCGGGAAGGTGCGCAGGGTGGTGTTGTAGTCGCGCACCGCCTCATTGTAGTCGCGCCGCGCGATGGTGATCCGGTTCTCGGTGCCTTCCAGTTGGGACTGGAGGGTCAGGAAGTTCTGATTGGCCTGAAGCTGGGGATAGGCCTCGACCGAGACCAGCAGGCGCGACAGGGCGCCGGACAGCTGGCCCTGCGCCTGCTGATACTGCTGGAAGGCCTGCGGATTGTTGAGGTCGGCGGCGGAGACATTGACCGAAGTAGCCCGGGCGCGGGCGTTGATGACGTCCGTCAGAGTGGTGCGTTCCTGGATCGCTGCGCCCTGGACGGTGGCGACCAGATTGGGCACCAGGTCGGCGCGACGCTGGTACTGGGCCTGGACGTCGGCCCAGGCCGCCTCGGCCCGTTCCTGCTTGGTCGGGATGGTGTTGTAGCCGCAGCCGGTGACGGCGGGCGCCGCGACGAGAGCGGCGGTCAGAGCCAGAGCGCGAGCGGTTGGACGAGCCATGGATATTCCCCTGTCGGCGGTTGCGCCGGTGCGGCGACTATCGCCTCAGGACCGCAACGCTTCAAGCGTCCAATGGCTCCGGTTCGACCCCTATGGAGCGGCAGGCCGCTGAATAGGTGTTGGCCAGCAGGCAGGCGATGGTCATAGGGCCGACACCGCCCGGGACGGGGGTAATGCGGCCGGCGACCTCGACCGCCTCCTTGAACGCCACATCGCCGACGACGCGGGTCTTGCCCTCGGCCGCCTTGACCGGATCGGCGGAGGGGACGCGGTTGATGCCGACGTCGATGACGGTCGCGCCCGGTTTGATCCAGTCGCCCTTGATCATCTCTGGCCGGCCGACGGCGGCGACCAGGATGTCGGCGGTGCGGCACAGGGCGGGCAGGTCGCGGGTTCTGGAATGGGCGACGGTGACGGTGCAGCTCTCAGCCAGCAGCAGTTGCGCCATAGGCTTGCCGACGATGTTGGAGCGGCCGACGATGACGGCGTTCAGGCCGGTCAGGTCGCCCAGCTGGTCCTTCAGCAACATCACGCTGCCCAGGGGGGTGCAGGGAACCAGACCCGGCAGGCCGACCGCAAGGCGTCCAGCGTTGACGACGTGAAAACCGTCCACATCCTTGTCGGGGTCGATGGCGTCCAGGACGACCGATGAATCGATGTGTTTCGGCAGTGGCAGTTGGACCAGAATGCCGTGGATGCCGGCGTCGGCGTTCAGTGAGGCGATCAGGGCCAGAAGTTCGTCCTGGGTCGTGGCCTCGTCCAGGCGGGGAGTGTCGGACCGCATGCCCGCGCGGAGCGTCGTTTCGCCCTTGTTGCGGACATAGATCTGGCTGGCGGGGTCCTCGCCGACGATGACGACGGCCAGGCCCGGCTTGACGCCCTGGCTGGCTTCCAGGCGGGCGGCGGCGGCGGCGACGCGGTCCACCAGGGCGACCGAAAAGGCCTTGCCGTCGATCAGGGTCGCGCGTGTGGGCTCGGCCGACATGGGGGCTCCGGGGAATGCAAAAGAGGAATGGCGGCGATTTACAGCCGTCACGGTTCGGCGTCTATGATCCGCTTCAAACTCTGGAGTCTTAGATGAACCGTTCGCCTCTCGTCGCCGCCGTCAGCGCTATCGCCCTGGTCTGGGCCGTCTCGCCCGCCCTGGCCCAGGACGTCCAGGCGCTGCGGATCGGGGCATCGGTGAACGGCGCCCTGACGGATGCGGATTCAGCGACGAGCGGCGACGAGGCCTATCGCTACGACGACTATCGATTCGAGGCCCGTGCGGGCCAGCGGCTAGAGGCCGTTCTGCGGTCGAACGCATTCGACGCCTATCTGAGCCTCTACGCCGAAGGGGCCGATGAGCCCTTGGCGGAGGACGACGACGGCTTGAACGAAGACACGCACGCACGGCTGCGCTTCACGCCCGAGAT
This sequence comes from Brevundimonas sp., assembly GCA_046314055.1. GTDB lineage: Bacteria > Pseudomonadota > Alphaproteobacteria > Caulobacterales > Caulobacteraceae > Brevundimonas. The sequence continues at coordinate 2,449 of JBKBXN010000054.1, read as the reverse complement.
GAGCGGGACCTACATCCTGCGCGCCCGCACCCTGTCGGGCACGGACGGCGGCGACTACAGCCTGTCGCTGCGCGAACGCCCAGCCCCGCCGCGTGCGCCGCGTCCGTCAGGCTTGCGCATAGGGAGTGAACAGACCGGCGAGTTGACCGGGCGGGATCCTGAGCAAGAAGACGGGGGGCGTTATGACGCCTACGTCTTCCGTGCTGCGGCGGGTCAACGCGTGATCGTCACGCTGGAATCCGAGGCCTTCGATCCGAAGGTGCTGGTCGGACGGATGAACGGCGCCGACTTCGTCGAACTGGCGCAGAACGACGACGGACCGGACGACGGGCTCAACTCGCGTCTGGTCTTCACCGCCCCCGCCGCCGGCGACTATGTGATCCGCGCCACTGCGCTGCAGGACGGCGAGGGTCGCTATACCGTCGGGCTGAGCGAGGCGCCGCCCGCGCCGCCGGCCAAACCCATCGCCATCGGGGACAGCGTCGATGGAAACCTGGACGACGAGACGGGGACGAACGACGAAGGCCAGCGCGCGGAATTCTATCGGTTCTCGGTCGAGGCCGGTCAGCGGGTGGCCATCGAACTGTCGTCCAAGGACTTCGACACCTATCTGACCCTGCGCAAGGCGTCGGACAATTCGACCGTGGCCGAGGACGACGACGGGGCGGGATCGGGCACCGATTCCCGGATCGCCCAGACCCTGGAGGACGGCGGCGACTATGTGGTCGAGGCCCGCGCCTTCAGCGGCGACGGCGAAGGTCGGTTCAAGCTGACCCTCGAAGAGGTCGCGCCGCCGCCGGCGCCGTCCGCCCTGAGTTTCGGGCAGACGGTCGAAGGCGAGATCACGCCCGAGGATCCGCAGGACGACGACGGCAAACACTATCGCGCCTATGTCTTCAGCGGGGTCGAGGGCCAGCGCGTCCAGGCCATCCTGCGCTCTGGTGATTTCGACGCCGTCCTCGCGATCGGATCGGCTGAGGACGAGTTCACCGCCCTCGCCACTGACGACGACGGCCTGGGGGAGGGGACGGACTCGCGGTTGAACCTGACCTTGCCGTCCACAGGCGACTATGTGGTCCGCGCCTCGCCCCTGACCGGCGAAGAGAAGGGGCTCTACTCGCTGGAGCTGATCGATCGCGGTCCTGAGCCCAAGCCGGGCAGTGTTCTGATCGGCGCAACGGCGCGTGGGACCTTGAGCGTCGCCGACGCCCTGACCGACGAAGGGGCCTTCTATGACGCCTACAGGTTCCAGGCGAAAAAGGACGAGAAACTGCGGATCACCCTGGTCTCGAACGCCTTTGACGCCTTCATCGATCTGGGCGAGGACGGCGAGGATTTCTCCAGCATCGCCTCCGACGACGACAGTCTGTCGGACACCCACGCCAAGCTGGATTGGACCGCCCCGGAAGACGGTTGGTACGTGGTGCGGGCCCGTTCGCTCGGCCCCAACGAGAGCGGCGCCTACGCCCTTACCGTCGAACGCCAGCCCTGATCGCCCCATCCGGGCCACGATCCGGTCCTAGGCGCAGGAGATGACCGACGCTGTTTCGCCCGGCCGCAAAGACCAGCATCTGGATATCGTGCTGTCCGGTCGGGGCCGCCATGCCCGCGACGCCGGGTTCGACTCCATCCGCTTCGTCCATGAGGCTCTGCCGGATCTGGATCATGACAAGATCGACCTGGGGGCGGATTTCCTGGAACGCCGGCTGAAGGCGCCTTTGTTGATCAGCGCGATGACAGGCGGGCCCGCGCGGGCCGAAGATGTAAATGCGCGTCTGGCCGAGGCGGCCCAGCATCTGGGCATCGCCCTGGCGGTCGGCTCCCAGCGCGCGGCCATAGAGGGCGGCGCCAGCGGCGGTCTGGACATGGGGCTGCGGCGGCGCGCGCCCGATACGCCGATCCTGGCCAATATAGGCGCGGCGCAGTTGACGCGCGGCTTCGGTCCGGACGAGGCGCGACGCGCGGTGGCCATGATCGGGGCCGACGCCCTGATCGTGCATCTGAACCCGCTTCAGGAAGCCTGTCAGCCCGAGGGCGACCGCGACTGGTGGGGGGTCGAGGCGGCGCTGGAAGCCCTGATCCGCAAGATCGAGGTTCCTGTCGTGGTCAAGGAGACCGGGGCAGGTCTGTCGGGCCGCACCGCACGCCGCTTGATCGACATGGGCGCCGCCGCCGTGGACGTCGCCGGGGCGGGCGGGTCCAACTGGGCCCTGATCGAGGGGGAGCGGGCGACCGATTCACAAGACCGCATACACGCCGCCGCCTTCGCCGACTGGGGGGTGACCACGCCCCAGGCCATTGTCGATGTGCGCCGCGCCTGCCCGGACGCCGTGGTGATCGGGTCAGGCGGGGTGCGGGACGGGGTGGACGTGGCCCGCGCTATTCGATTGGGGGCTGACATCGTCGGACAGGCCTCCGGGGTGCTGAAGGCCGCGACGGTGTCCACCGA
>JBKBXN010000053.1:0-16062 GCA_046314055.1 Brevundimonas sp. | reverse complement strand
TGCTGGCCATGATCGCCTCGCAGCAGGTGACCATGGCCACCCTGCCGCCGCACATGGTCAAGAACGCCTCGGGCCTGGTGAACCTGTCGCGCAACGTCGGCGGCGCCTTCGGCCTGGCCATCCTGAACACCGGCCTGACCACCAACACCGCCGTCCATATGGGCGAACTGACCAGCGGCATCGCGCAAGGCGACCAGGCCATGGGCAATATGATGGCCGGCATGGCCCAGCGCTTCGCCGGCACCATCGACCCGGCCGCCTCGGCGATGAAGGCCGTCTATGGCATCCTGCAGAAACAGGCCACGACCATGGCCTTCGGCGACGCCTTCGCCCTCTTGGGCATCATGTGCGCCGGCGCCGCCTTCGTCACCCTGCTGGCCCAGCCGGTCAAGGCCCAGCCGGGCGCGCCCCCGTCGGACGCCCACTGATGGCGCGCCGTCGCGGCCAGGTCGACGAGAAGAAGAGCGAGGCCATCCTCGACGCCGCCGCCACCCTGTTCGCGGACAAGGGCCTGGCGGCCTCGATGGACGAAATCGCCCGCGTCGCCGGAGTCTCCAAACAGACGGTCTACAACCGTTTCGCCTCCAAGCTGGAGATCGCCCGGGCCATGGCGAACCAGAGGTCCGACGCCATCGTCGCCCCGCTGAAGTCCGCCGGCGCCCCCGCCGAGGTGCTGGAGGCCCTGGCCCTGATCCTGCTGGAGCGCATCTGCCACCCGGACAAGGTCGGCTCGATGCGCGGCGTGATGCTGATGTCGACCGACGCGCCCGAGATCGCCCAGGCCGTCTATGAGGCCGGTCCCCTGCGCAGCCTGAACATGCTGGCGGCCTGGCTGGCGGACCAGACGCGCGCGGGCCGGCTGAACGTGCCCGACCCCGACGAGGCGGCCGAGATGTTCTCGGGCCTGGTCCTGGGTCACGGCCATCTGCGGGCCATGCTGAACGTGCCCCAGATCGACGCCGACCGCCGCCTCCGCCGCGCCCGCGAGGCCGCCCGCCTCTTCGTCACGGCCTATGCGCCAACCGTGGATCGCGCTAGTTGAGACGGGTCGCGTAAAGGAGTTCGCCCATGCTGATCCACCTGTCGTCCTGGCCCGAGATCGACGCCCGTATCGCGGCGGACCAGCCCCTCTCGAAGACCGTCGTGATTCCCATCGGCTCCAACGAGCAGCACGGGCCGACGGGCCTTCTCGGCACCGACTGGCTGTGCCCCGAGATCATCGCCCACGAGGCCGAGCGTTCGGACGCCGCCCTGATGGTCGCCCCCACCTTCAACATCGGCATGGCCCAGCATCACCTGGCCTTCGCCGGCACCATCAGCTTGCGCCCCTCCACCTTCATGGCCGCCATCACCGACTGGGTCTCGTCGCTGAGCCGGCACGGGTTCGAGCGGATCTATTTCCTCAACGGCCACGGCGGAAACGTCGCCACCATCGAGGCGACCTTCTCGGAAATCTACGCCGAATGGAGCTTCATGGAGGAGGAGCCGCCCTTCATCCTCAAGCTGAAGAACTGGTGGGACCTGCCGGGCGTCCACGGCCTGTGCAACTCGATCTTCCCGACCGGCCACGGCATGCACGCCACTCCGTCCGAGATCGCCGTGACCCAGGCCGCCTATCCCGACCGGATCAAGACGGCGGAGTACTCGCCCAAGATCGCGCCCAGCGGCCCGATCCGCGACGCCCTCGACTATCGCGCCCGCTTCCCCGACGGCCGCATCGGCTCGGACCCGGCCCAGGCCAGTCCTGAAAAGGGCCGCCGCATCATCGACCTGGCCGTCCCCGCCCTGCTGTCCGACGTCGCGGCCTTCGCCGCCGAAGCCCGACCTGGAGAAGCCCCCGGAGAGACGTCCTGACCCGCAAGACCCCCGCCGCCCCGACCCCCGCGGTCCTGGGCGCCGAACTCCTGTCCGCCTCGGCCGAGGTCATCGCCGCCCGCACCACCCTGATGGCCCAGGGCCTGACGGACCCCAGGGGCCAGGACCCGGTCGAACTGTCGCTGATGAGCTCGGAAAAGACCGAGGCCATGGCCGCCTCCGCCGCCGCCCTGACCGCCAGCGCCGGGGCGGTCGGCGAACGCCTGGGCCGCGACGCCCTGGATGAAGGCGCCCGCGCCATCCAGGCCGCGACCGAAATCGCCGGCGCCCACACCCCGGCCGAAGCCGCCCAGGCCCAGCTCCGTTACGCCCTGGGCTGGTGGAGCCGCGCCGCCGGCCAGGCCCAGACCCTGACCGCCGAACTGACCCAGGCCCAGACCGACGCCCTCACCCCCATCCACAAGACCGCCGTCGCCAACGCCAAACGGTTGAGGAAGTCGTAGGGAACCGCACCGTCTCCTCCCCACGCAGTGGGGAGGGGGACCGCGAAGCGGTGGAGGGGTTCTGGACGCCGCACAGGCGCCGGCCTTGCGGACACGCCCCCTTCACCTCAGCGGCAAAAACAGCTCCGCCGCCGCCCCCATCTCCGGCTCCCCCACAAACAGCCGCTGGCAGTAGATCGGAAAGTCCCGCATCTCCTCGCCGCTGGCCGGCAGCCACTCGCGGTACAGATACAGGGCGGCCGGTTCCAGATTATGGGTGTCGCCGACGACGCGCAGCACGGCGCACCGCCCGCCGGGGATTTCGCCCGCCTTCACCGACGGGTCCTCCGCCTCCACCCGCTGACCGGGGTTCAGGCCGACGCACAGGTCCATCCTATAGTCGGCGGGGTCGGCGGGGCGGCGTTCCGAATGCCAGATGTTGAAGGTCGGATTGGTCTGGGGCGACAGGCCGGCGGCCTTGCGCCAGGCGATGAACCGCTGGACGGTCGCGTCGATGGTCGCGGGATCGCCCCGATGCTCGAAGATCGCCACCCGGATCGGGGGCGTCTCGCGGATGATCACCTGATCGGCGGTGAAGGGCGTGGGCATGAGCCTGCTCCGGGCTGAGTTGAGCGGCCCGAAGGCCTGAAGCCACGGCGCCCAGTCGGGTGATTTGCGGAAATCGGACGGCGACTGCCGGAACCTCTGGCGAAAGGCGCGGGCGAAGGCGTCGGGCGTCTCGTAACCGGCGTCCAGGGCGATGTCGGTCACGCTGGGCCCCTGCCCGTCCGCCAGCCGTTTCGACGCCTGTCGCATCCGCGCCAGCTGGACATAGCGGTGCAGGGACAAGCCGAAGGTCGCCTTGAACTGCCGATGGAAATGGAATTTGGAAAAGGCCGCGACCCGGCTGACCGTCTCCAGGTCCAGATCGCCGTCCAGATGCCGGTCGATATGATCCAGCACCCTCAGCATTCTGGAATGGTAGTGTTCAAGCGCCGCCGTCATCGTCCTCATCCGTCGTGTCCGCCCCAGATTGGCGCCTGACGCCGTCGCGCGCTCGCCCGATCTTGCGGTTTGAACACCCATCGCCGAACGCTCGGCTTGACTCATTTCGACGTTTAGCTAACAATCACATTATGAGCCAGGTCTTCAAAGCCCTTTCCGACCCGACCCGCCGGCGCGTGCTTCAGCTGCTGCGCCAGGGACCGATGACCGCCGGCGAGATCAGCGACCGGTTCGACGTCTCCAAACCGACCATGTCGGCCCATTTCGCGGTGCTGAAGGAGGCGGATCTGGTTCATGCGGAGAAGGCCGGCAAGTCGGTCGTCTACCATCTGAAACTCTCGGTGCTGGAAGAGGCCCTGCTGGGCTTCGTCAATTCGTTCGGCCTCGGGGCGGAGACGCCCGGGCCTTCAAAGGAGCCTGCGAAATGAACAAGGACGTCATCAACAGCCTCGCCTGGGGCGGCGGGATTCTGGCCCTGGCCCTGTGCGCCAGCCTGGGACGCCGGCTGGGCTATATCGACCCCGACACGACCACGCGCCTGGTCCTGGGCGCCACCGGCCTGATGGTCGCCGCCTTCGGCGATCGCATCCCCAAGACCTTCGCCGCCAGCGCGGGCGCCAGAAAGGCCCAGCGCGTCTCGGCCTGGTCCATGGTGCTGAGCGGCCTCGTCTACGCCCTGGCCCTCGCCTTCGCCCCCACAATCATGACGGCGGTCGTCATCGGCTGTGGCGCGGTGATCGCGGGCATGGCGGTCACCCTTGTCTACTGTCTCCGCCTGTCGGCCCAGGCCAGGGCCAGGGCCGGCTAGGTCGTCGCAACTAAAGGTCGGGTGGATTGTTCGTCGCAATGTTCGAAATGAATTTTGCGCGGCCAAACGCGTCATCGGCAGTCGCTGACCGGCAGGCTGCTTGGATCCTTGGGACAGGAGCAACCATGCCGCTTCCGACTCTATTGATGTTGGTCCAGGTTGAGGAGGTGATCGTTCAAACCTCAGAACCCCGCCCAGCGACTCCTTGGCGCCAATCCTTCAGCGCTGAATGCGGCCCACAGCGGCTGGAGATCAGAATGCCGGTGCGGCCCCTTGAGGCTCGCCCCCAGGTACTGATCAACGGTCGCCCGGCGCGAGGGAATCTTCGCCCGCTTGAAGCGGACCTCAGCCAAGCTGGAGCGGTTTACCGCATGTCCTTCACGTGCTCACAAAACCAAACCTTGCAGTTGAGATGGGTCAGCGGTTTGGCGGAAGGCGGGCAGATCGGCTACCGCGCCGGCTCCGCGACGTTTCACGAAGGGGGACTTGTGGAGTCGACGGCGGCGGACGCCACGCAAGAGACCTTCTGGTATCGCTGACGCCGCCCCTAGCCCGCGCCCGTTCCCTTTTCGCGATGCGGGCATCCCGGCCAGCAGCAGGGGCGGCGTTTGCCGTCGCTGAGGTTCTCGCGCCCCCAGTCGATCCGCTTGAGCCGCGTCTCGGTCTTCTTCGCCGACTCGACCCAGCAGATCCATTCGTTGCGGGCCAGGGGCGTGATCGCCGTCCAGGTCGCCACGGCTGCGGCGTCGCGGTTCAGCGCCGCCCGCAGATCGGCGGGCAGCGGATGGACGACGCCGCCGGGCAGGTCTGTCTCAGCCATGGCTCATGGTCGCAGTCACGGAAGCACGCCGCAAGCCATGTCATCCCGACACCATAAGAGGCGACCTGCGCCGCACCCACCCGACGAGCAAAAAGGTCGTGCCGCCCAAAAACGCTCCCGGCGATCTGACCCTCTTCAGGAAAGGTCCAGCACTTCATAAGCGGGGGCTGGGCGCTTGATTGGACTTGCACAGCGCACCGACACACGGCGAATTTCAGCGCCGAACTTCAAAATGGCCGCCACCTCTTCTTTGGCGTCGCAGGCGGCCGCCACGTCGTCGAAGGCCTTGCCGCCGGCGTCGGCAAACCGGTTCTCGCCCACGCCCAGCAGTTCAGGGTCTCCCGACAAGACGCCACACCGATTTCCGGTGTCCAGCACCCAGCGTCCATCCTCCGTCGTCATGACGCCTCTCTGGCCCGTGCAACTGGTTTCCAGAAGCGGCCAGATCGCTGCGGCGGCCCAGGCGGAAGGCGTGGGTTGGGCCAACTGGACATGTCCGGCCAGAGAAGCGACGACCTCGCCGCGCACGTCCGGTCCGCCCTCCAGAAGCGATCTCAAGCCTGCGTTTACGCCAGACGGCGGGGCTAGGGCGAGGAAGTCGGAAACCGAGTAGCCGCTCTCCGACGCAAGCAGCGTGCGCCAGACCCTCCAGACCCCGCCCTGGTCGGCCGTCGCGACATCCACCAGCCACTGGACGACGGTCCCGCAGTCATAGCGCGTGCTTTCGGCGGCGCCCGTCTCAAGGGCGAGCAGGCCGGTCTGCTGATCCTGCATCTTCTCGAGGCAGGCGCCGAGCCTCTGAGCCAGGATGTTGCGGCTTCGAAGCGCGGCCTCGGGCGAGATCGACGCCCCGGCCAGAAGGCTGAAATATTCGGCGGCGCCTTCGTCGAGCCACCTCGTGTTGACCCCGTCGACATTGCGCTGTCGACCGCCTTGCCAGTTGTGGAACACCTCGTGCGCCACAAAGGGCTGAACCATATCCGTGAATCGTTGGTCCCTGTCCGCCGGAACGCCCCGGGACGCAAACTGAAGATTGATCACCCCGTTCGGCGTGACGTCGCCCACATAGGACGCCCGGTCTTCGGCCGGCAGCGGACTGACGAGCACGACCGGCGCGCCTGGCGCTGGAAGTTTGAGGCGGGCGCCATAGTAAGCGTTGCTGGCTTCTGCAGCGGAGCGAATGTCATCGACAAGCCAGACCGGCAGCGAAGGATCTGCGATGATATCATCCGGATCGCGTCCTCCGTCGGACGGGCCGACATAGATGAACCCGTCGAACATCGCTTGCGCCGGGCCTGCGATCACGGCCCATCCGTCCGCGACCGATATTGTCTCGGGGAGAAGCGCCCCCGGCTTTCTGTTCACCAGGGATGGCAAATAGATCATCCATCCGGCGCCGAGCCGCGTCAGGACAGGATAGGTCGCATCTGTGCGAACGCGATCCGGACGCAGCGTCAGGATGAAATGGTCGCGGGGACCGGTCGATGACAGGCCTGTGCGGCTCAGAGAGACTTCGGAATCCGCCGATTCAACACGGGCGCCGGGCGGAACCTCGGTGTCGAAATCGAACCCGGTCGTGGGCGTGTGCAAGCGGTATTCTACGATGACCTGATCGGCGGAGGGGCGGAACAGGACCTGATCCTGAGCCCATGCGCCCGTGGAAAAGCCCCAGGCCGCAAGAGCGACCGTCAAAAGACGCATGCATACCCCCGATTTAGGTTGAGATGTTCCTTTGGGTTGTGGGGCGGGTCAACCGATTTCGACGCCTGGGGAAGAGGTCTTGCGGCGAATGTGCGCAACGAAAGAGCGGCCGTCTGATCGTCAGCCTCGGGTTGAATTTAGTTCATTTGATATCGTCGCTCATTCTGTTCAGCATCTCGGCGTGGCCTAAGGCGTGAGGATCGGATGAAGCAGTTCCTGATGACGGCGGGATTTATCCTGGCGCTCGCAACGCCGGTGCTGTCGCAGGATGCGGCTTCCGTTCCGGACAACCCGGAGATGGCGGCTATTCTGGCTGAGGACCAGGCCGTTCGCCAGGATTTGGCTGCGGTGTTGGCCGGCGGTCGGGAAGGCGCCTTGCGCATCCATGCCGCGGACGCTGTGCGTCGCCAGCAGGTGCGCGCCATGCTGGACGCCGGAGCGCTGCGGACAGCGACGGACTTCTACTCCGCCGCGTTGGTGTTTCAGCACGGCGACACGCCGGAGGACTATCTGATGGCCCACACTCTTGCCGTCGCGGCATTGGGCGAGGGATCGACCGAATCGCCCTGGCTCGCGGCGGCGACGCTGGACCGGTATCTTCAAGCGGTGGGGCAGCCCCAGATTTACGGCACTCAGACCCTGATGCGGCGGGGAGAAAAGCCGACGCGCGAACCTTTCGACCACGCCCTCATACCCGACAGCATCCGGCGGGTGCTCGCTGTGCCGACCCGCGCCGCCGAGGAGGCGCGCCTGGCGGCGCAAACCCCAACCGACAGCCGTTCAACGCCCCAATAGCTGTCTCGCGCAATGCCCACGACGGGTTCGGCTGCGGAATAGCCGCCAGCGCCGAAACCTGACCCCCCTCACCTCAGCGGGAGGATCAACGCCGCCCCCTTCACCGCCGTCATCCTCGGGATCACCCCGTCTCAGGCGCTATTTCAGCCCGTCCTGGGCCAGAACATGGGCGACCACCGCGTTGGCGTGGCCATGCCCCATCCCGTGCTGATCCTTCAACACCGCCACCAGCGCCATATGCCGGCCCGGACCGGCGGCGCGCACGATCTGGAACCAGTGCCCCATGGGCTGGCCGTAGGTCTTCTCGATGGATGGGAAGTAGGACGCCGGGCCCTTGACGGGTTTTTCGGTCATACGGTGCGCTCCTCCCTTGAAGGATGGCGCCTTGGGCGGATGCCGGCAACCAACGAACGACGATATGGCCCAGACGATCTGGCGTGTTAGACCGGCGCCCTGCTTGAGGGGGCGGTGATGTCCGAGGTTGCGAGCTGGATCGCCGTCCTGGCCGGAGGCTGGCTGATCGTGGTCGGCGTCTTCATGGCCGCCGCCCCGCGCCGCGCCCTGGCGGTCCTGGCGGCCATGGGCGGGACGCCGTCGGTTCATTTCGGCGAAATGGTCGTGCGCGGACTGGCGGGTCTTGTTCTGGTTGTCGCGGCGCCCGCCTCCCGGCTGCCGGCCTGGATCGCCGTCATCGGGGGGTTTCTGATCGTGTCGGCCCTGGCGCTGGCCCTGCTGCCCCGCCGATGGCATTCACACTATTCGCGCTGGTGGGCGCAGCGGATTCCGCCGTTCGCCGTGCGGCTGATCGCACCCGTGTCGATCCTGGGCGGCGGCCTGCTGATCCGCTGCCTGATCTGAGCGACCTCAGGCGACCTCGACGACCTTAAGCTTGGGCTTCTTGGCCTTGGCGGGCTTGGCCGGGCGGACCGCCTTCTTGGCGGCCTTTTCGGCCTTCTTGGCCTCCTTCTCGGCCATCTTCAGCGCCTTCTTGGCGGCCTTGGCCTCGGCCTTGGCGGCGTCGGGGGCGGCGTCGGCGGCGGCGGCCAGTTCGGCCAGCTGGGCCAGGAAGGTCTCGCGCTGGCCCTTGGGCAGCAGGCCCATGATCCGCTTGTCGGCGGCCTCGACCAGCGGCCGGGCGGCCTCCAGACGGGCGGCGCCTTCCGTGGACAGACGAACCGCCTTGGCGCGCGCGTCCAGGGTCGAGCGTTCGCGCTCCAGCAGGCCCTTGGCGGTCATGCGGGTGACGAGATCGGCCAGGGTCGAACGGTCGATGCCGGTCATCCGCACCAGTTCCGTCTGGGTCAGGCCCGCCTTCAGCGAGGCGGCTTCCAGCACCGCGAACTGGCGCTGGGTCAGGCCGTCGGCGCCGGTTTCCTCGGAATAGATGTCCAAGGCCAGCTGCAACGCGCGGTGCATCAGATGGCTGGGCGAGGTGGCCAGAGGACCGACCTTGCGCAACGCCTTGCCTGACTTGACCATATCGACCGTCCCCCGATTGTCTTTCGTCCGCACGCGTACCAGCGGCGCTTTACGATTTGACGCGAGAAGTATGTCGGTTACGCGACATTTTGTCTGTGCGCTACCGCGCTTCCGTCAAAGTCCCGTGTCCGGCGAGACCGGGCCGGGCTCCTCGTCCTTGGTCATGTTGCGCATGATCAGCGGCACCTGGGACAGGCCGAAGACCGAGGCGGCGATCCACAGAACCCCGCGGAACCCGGTCCAGACGTCGTTCGGATTGGGCGTGTCGCGGCCCAGGGCGTGCCAGAGGGCGGTGACGGCGGCGGGGCTGCGGAACACCTCGTTCAGCACGGCCACGGTCAGGAAATACAGGCCGTAGCGCAGGGTCAGGGTCCGCCAGGCGGCGTCATTGACCTTGATGGCCGAGCCCAGCAGGGCCTTGAACGGATATTTCTTCAGCGGGATCGAGCCCAGCAGCACCACCGCCAGCAGCCCGTTCTGCACCGTCAGCTTCAGCTTCACATACAGGTCGTCGTGGGTGAAGACGGTCAGCAGGCCGAACACCAGGGCGAACAGGCCGGTGATCAGCGGCAGGGGCGCGAACCGCCGCTCGACCGCATAGCCGACCGCCAGGGCCAGGGCCGAGGCCCCCACCAGCACCCAGGTCGCCAGGATCATGTCCCGCGTCACGAAATAGCTGATCATGAAGGCGGCCAAGGCGCCGAAATCCACCAGCTGGCGGATCCACTGGCGGTTCTTCTTTTCGGGCGCGGGGGTCGTCTCGGTCATCTCAGTCTTCCAGTCCCACCAGCGAGCGGGCGAAGGCGCGGGCGTCGAAGGGCTGCAGATCCTCCACCCCCTCGCCCACGCCGATCAGCATCAGGGGCGCGTCGGAGGCCTGGGCCACGGGCACCAGCACCCCGCCCCGCGCCGTCCCGTCCAGCTTGGTCATGACGATGCCGGTGACGAAGGCGGTGCGGCCGAAGATCTGTTCCTGGGCCAGGGCGTTGCGCCCCACCGTGGCGTCCAGCACCAGAAGCGTGTCGTGCGGCGCCTCCGGGTCCACCTTCTTCAGCACCCGCACGATCTTCAGCAGCTCGTCCATCAGGGCCGACTTGTTCTGCAGCCGCCCGGCCGTGTCGATCAGGACGACGTCGAACCCTTCGGCCCGCGCCTTGGTATAGGCGTCGAACGCCAGGCCCGCCGCATCCGCCCCGTCCCGGCGGCTCTCGAAATCGGCCCCGGCCCGGTCGGCCCAGACCTTCAGCTGTTCGCGGGCGGCGGCGCGGAAGGTGTCGCCGGCGACGATCATCACCTTGGCGCCCTTGCCCGTCAGGTCGGCGGCGATCTTGCCCAGGGTGGTGGTCTTGCCCGAGCCGTTCACCCCGACGAACAGCACCACATAGGGTTTGGGCCCGCTCAGCGGATCAAAGGTCGCCTGGCGCGGCGCCAGTTCGGCCGCCACCGCCTCGGCCAGGGCCTCCTTGACCTCATGCTCCTGCGCGTCCTTGCCGAACTTCAGCGCCCGGAACCGTTCGACGATCCGCGCCGAGGCCGCCGGCCCCAGGTCGCTCTCCAGCAGATGTTCCTCCAGCTGCTCCAGCGCCGCCTCGGACAGGGGTTCCTTGACGAAGCTGGCGACGACCTGGTCGGTCATCTGTTTGGAGGAGCGCGAGAGCCCCGCGGACAGGCGCTGGAACCAGCCCTTTTTCGGCGTATCGTTCATGGATCAGGCTCTAGCGCGCCCGCCGCCGCAGGTCACGTCCCAAAGCCTACAACACCCTGAACCACGGCCCCTGCCGTTCCTCCCCCAGCATCAGGTCGGTCAGGGCCCAGACCAGGGCGTCGGCCCGGTCCAGACTGCCCGTCTCGTCCCCGCCCAGGGCCATCAGCTCCTCCTCCAGGTCGCGGAACCGGCCCAGGTGGGTCACCCGCCCCTGTTCGTACAGGGCCGCCACCGGCTCGGCCCGCATCCGCTTGCCGCGCGTGGCCCGCACCTCGCGCACCACCACATTGGGCTCAAGCGTCTTCAGCACATGGGCCACCATGTCCCCGCCCTGGTTGACCTCGGCCACGATAGCCCCGGCCCCGAACTCGGCGGCGCAGGCCAGGGCCCGCCGCGCCCAGCCGTCGGGGCTCAGCCCCCGCATCGACCGGTCGGCCAGGACATAGGCCTGCGTCCCCCTCCGTCCCGCCGCCACGATGCCGCAGGCGTCGCCCCCCGGCGTGGTGGTCGGATCGATCGCCACCACTACCCGGTCGAACCGCTCCGGCGTTGCCGCCTCAAACCCATTGGCCCGCGCCAGATCCTCCGCCCGGAACAGCGCCCCTTCGACGTCGAGGATCAGCCCCTCCATCTCCTGCGCCGCCCGCCGCGTGCCGCCGTACAGAGCCTCCAGCCGCGCGATCACCCCCGGCGCCAGATGGTCGGCGTTGTCCCGCGTCGGCGCATGGGTGGTCACGCACCCGGCCTCGGCCCGCAGCGCCTTCAGCGCCGCCATCGGCCGGGGCGTGGTCGTCACCACCAGACGCGGGTCCCGCCCCAGCCTCAGCCCCAGGCGCAGCATGGCCAGGGTCTCGTCCGGCCGCGCCCAGGCGCAGAATTCATCGGCCCAGGCCCCGGCGAACTGCGGCCCGCGCAGGCTGTCGGGGTCCTCGGCGGAAAAGGCCCAGGCCTCGGCCCCGCTCGGGAACACCAGCCGCCGCCGCGTCGATTCATAGACCGGCCGCGCCCGCCCCCGCCAGCGCGGCAGGGCGTTGATGCCGCTGGGCCCGCCGATCATCACCTCGCGCACATCGTGCAGGGTCGCCCCCACCAGGGCCAGCCGCCCGCCGGGCCCCAGCCGCTCGGCCTCGTCCGCCGCCCACGACGCCCCCGCCAGGGTCTTGCCCGCCCCCCGCCCGCCCAGGAACAGCCAGGCGGACCAGGCGTCCTCCGGCGGCTGCTGCGCCGTCCTCAGCACCAGCTCCGGCCCGGACTCTTCGTCTTCGCCCAGCCCGCCCGCGTCCAAAGCCTCCCGCGCCGCCTCAGGCCAGACCACATAGGGCAGGGGCGCCCCCGTCGCCGCGCGCAGGCCCGCGATACAGCGCAGGATTTCGCGAAACTCAGGCAGACGCCCCAGGCGGCATGCCGCCTTGCCCAGCTCGACCAGGGTCTCCATCGACAGATCCGGACGCTCGGGGTCCCATTCGAACCCCATCAGGGCGGCCCTCGCCTCCTCCAGCGTCCGCGTCTCCGGCGCCGCCGTCCCCTTCAGGAAGTTGGCCGGCAGGGACTCGCGCGGCGTCTGCCGGAAGAACCCGCGCTTGTGCATCTGGGTTTCCAGCGTGCCCTTGGAGACGCCCAGCTCGGCCGCTATCGCGCGCGCGGTCTTGTGCCGCTCGTTCATGTATCGTGGGCCGATCTCCTCGTCCCACACCTTATCGGTGAATATGCTCTTGGCTCCCATGCGCCCAGTATTCGCGCACCCGCACCTCAGGCGCGCAAATAGGCCCTCGCGCGCCTCAAGCCGCTGAAGTCACAGACTTTCGATCGTCCAGTTATAAGCGCTGGACCGCCCAACTCATCACAAGTCGAGCAATCCTAAGCCGGGCAATCCTAAGTCAGCCCACCCTAAGTCAGATGGGGCGCCCGCCGATCAGTGCTGGTTCTGCGGCAACCGCACCACCAGGCCGTCCAGCGCCTCCGACACCCGGATCTGGCACGACAGCCGGCTGTTGGGCTCGACCTCTTCGGCGAAGTCGAGCATCGACTCCTCCATGGCCGAGGGTTTGCCCGCCGCCTCGCGCCAGGCCTCGTCGACATAGACATGGCAGGTGGCGCAGGCGCAGGCCCCGCCGCAATCCGCATCGATCCCCGGCACATTGTTCCGGATCGCGCCCTCCATGACGCTCAACCCCGGTTTCACGTCAACGACGTGCTCGGTTCCGTCATGCTCGATATAGGTGATGCTGGCCATGGCCCGCTCATATCAAGCCGGAGAGATGGTGCAAGAGCGGATGGAAGGCGGGGGCAGTTAGGGGCGCGTCTGGAGGCTTACCTGACCCGTAGCGGCGGTTCAGTAGGATCGCTTCCGCGCCTAAACCGATGGGTCAGGAACGGTGGCGGTTGTCTGGGTTTCAGTGCGGAAGCGATCCGCGAGCTTGGACAGTTAATGGGTCTAGAGCGTCGGCTGGTCTGTTTGATCGGGACGAATGACGTTCTCAAGATCTGCGGCCGTCGCACGGCCGTCGGCGTACGGTCTGATGTGCTACGCACGGGCGTCCAACAAGTATGTGCGAGTTTGCAAAGATGGGCGCTCCCGCAGGTTGCGAGAATCCTTTAACTGCAACCTGACGAGATCAAGGCAACCCCCGCGATGAACGCAGAATCCACAAGCCTGGCAGGCAGGCTGATGAAGGTCGTACGATTTGATGCGTCCGACGAGAGAGCCTGGGTACGGCTGCAGGATGGCCGAACGGCCTCACTCAACACCTATTACCTGAACGACGTTTCGCCGGGCGACGTCCTGCTGGTGGACGAGGACGGCCGCCCTCAACCCGCGCCGGCGGCGCTCTGGGTCGAACCCACCGGCGTTGCCGTCGTTCGCCGCCTCGAAACGGACGGATCTGTGCTCCTCGATACTGGGTCGCGGATCATCCCAGTTCGCAATGAACTGGCCGTGGCCGTGGCGGTCGGCAACACCATCGAGTTCAACGACGCCGAAGGCGTGGTTAGGGTCATCTCTCAAACTCCGATCCGGAGCGGCGATCCTGGTCTGGACACAGCTGACATCCGCAGTGAGTTTCTAGTTCCGAAATCGACGGACGGAGCGCGGTTCGAAGACTTCGGCGGGTTTCCGCATGTGGTCGCGCGCGCGAGGGAACTGATCGAGACGCAGATCGATCAGCGCGACCGGCTTCGTCTCATCGGTGCCAGGCCCGTGAAAGGCGTGTTGTTCGCGGGGCCTCCCGGGACCGGGAAGACGCACCTCGCGCGGATCATCGCTCAAGAGGCAGACGCCGAATTCTATCTCGTCAATGGTCCTTCGATTGTCAGCAAATGGGTCGGCGACACAGAGGGCGTCCTGCGGCGGCTGTTCGCCGCAGCCGGCGAAAGCGCATCCGGCCGATCCATCATTTTCTTCGACGAGATTGACAGTCTGGCCGAGCGCCGCACGTCGGAATCGCATGAATTCTCGAAACGCTTGGTGGCACAGCTCCTGACCCTGATGGATGGATTCGATTCCGAAGACAGGGGCGTGCTCGTGATCGCCGCGACGAATAGACCGGAGGATCTCGACCCGGCCGTTACCCGGCCCGGTCGATTTGATTGGGTCATAGAATTCGGACTGCCTACCCTGGCCGATCGGATTGACATCTTATCGGCTGGTTCTCGAGGTCTGAAGACCGAGGGCGATCTCCCGATCGTGGATGTGGCCGTCATGACGGCAGGCTGGTCAGCGGCCGATCTCAACGCCGTCTGGCGCGAGGCGGCACTTCTGGCTGTCGGCGACCGGCGGGACCTGATCGCCGCCGAGGATGTTGCGCTAGCGTGCGAGAGAATCTCCGCGCTCGGAGGCCGCAACACCGCTCAGGAGATCCGCCGATGAACCCCTTCAAGCGATGGAAGCGATGGCGGGCGAAGGTCGCGACGGCCAAGGTCGTCGCCAAAAGGGCGAAGATGCCGCTGCGCGAATTCGTCTATCTCGACGAGGTCAGCTTGCGCAGTCTGTTGTCGTCCCAGAAGGGCGAGATCACGGACACGACGTCGCAGCAACTGGCCGATACTGTCCTCGCCGAGGCCGGTGGAAAGGCGTCCGTCGACGCCCAGGTCGCGAAGGCCGAGCTGACCTCGCGGTTTCAGACCACAAACAGCAGCACGCTGCAGACCTCCAAGAAGGCGACCGTTCAATCCTGGTTTCGCGAGCTGCATGGCCTTCCTGGTCTGCGCCTCATCGAGGCCGGTGCGGATCCCCACGCCGCCCCAACCGTCACGGCCCTGCTGGAAACGCAAGACCCTTCGGTCCTGCTGCCGGTCTCTCGCCTCGGCAGAGGCGAGCTCGTCGAGTTCAGGGTCAAGCTCTCGGCCGATCCTGTCTTTCACCTCGGCACGCTCGTCTCCGAATTCTCGGGCATGGCGGACGACTTCCCCGACATGTTCTCGGCGAAGAACGCCGACGAAACCCTTCGGGAGATGCTGCCAATCAACAAAATCCTCCAACGCCTTTTGGCAGGCCTCATTCCTGTGCGTGGCCTCGCGGTCGACTACCGGGTCGTGCGCGTTGAGGACGTTGACTATGTGGTCCACGAGAAGGCGGTCGCCGCGCTTGGTCTTGAAAGCCGCGCTCTGGAGGTCGTGGGTGTCACCGAGCATCTGGCCTATTGGAAGGATATCCGGCGCGTTCTTTTCTCGCACGCTGAGTTCACCGTCCTGAGCCGAGTCGCGCGTCCTGGGCTCCATGACAGCTGGACGCCGGTCAAGCTCGCCGATTTGTTCCGCCAACTGGCGCCGGATCTGGTCGAACAGATCAATGCGGCAGGGCGTTTGCCATTCATGACCCCGGTCATCCCCACACCGACGACGACAGACATTGGGGAGGCCCGTATGGTCGAAGCCCTGAGAGTGTACGCCTCGGCCGCCCTTGAGGAGGCTGGCATAGTCCTCGTGCCTGAAACGAACGAGAGCCTTGAGCATCTGATCCAGTCCGTCAGCGACCGACACGGGTCCGTTTCTGACCAGAGGAGCGCCTTTGTCCGGATTGGTCAGTGGCTATCGGAGACCGTTGGCGTCGTGATGACAGCCGCTGAAGATTTGAAACTCCGCGACCGCGCGCGGATCGAAACCGGCCTCTCCCTGTTTCCGGCCTTGGCGGCGTCCGACCAGGGGTCTTCCGCTTCATCTTCTGCGCCGGTCCAGACGCACGACGAGGCGCGCGTTCTCGATGTCGAGATCATCGCGATCTACTGGTGACAAGCCTTCACTCTCCGGCGGGAGAGGTCAGCTGTCCGGGCATAAGTCAACGTCTGCTCTTGGCGCACCCCAGCCCCTCACCCCTCCGCCGCCACATACACCCACGCCTCCGCCCCCGCCTCCGTCGTCACGCGCACCCGGCGATAGGCCTCGCCCTCATAGGCGTCGGCGGCGGTCAGGTCGGCGGGGGTCAGGGGGTAGAGGCGGCCGGGGACGGGCGGGGCTT
>JBKBXN010000052.1:3322-16063 GCA_046314055.1 Brevundimonas sp. | reverse complement strand
GGACGAGCTGACCGCCAACCACAATGTCCCGACCCAGAACACCCTGCTGTGGGTCTATGAGGGCCAGACCGAATACTGGGGCGACGTCCTCGCCGCCCGCGCCGGCCTTCACTCCAAGGCCGTGGCCCTCGCTACCCTGGCCAATGTCGCAGCCTTCTATGATAACCAGCCCGGCCGCCAGTGGCGCGCCCTTCAGGACACCAACAACCACAACCTCCTCGGCTACCGCGTCCCGGGCCAGTTCCCCTCGTGGATGCGGGGCACCGGCGACTACTACCGCGAAAGCCTGCTGGTCTGGCTGGACGCCGACACCCTGATCCGGGCCGAGACCAATGGCCGCAAGTCGCTCGACGACTTCGCCAAGGGCTTCTTCGGACATGACGACGGCGAATGGGATCCCCAGGGCTATACCTTCGAGCAGGTGGTCGCCGCCCTTAACGCCGTCCACCCGCACGACTGGGCCGGCTTCCTGCGCGACCGCCTAGACGCCGTCGGCCCCGACGCCCGCGCCCCTCTGGCGGGGATCGAGCGGGGCGGATGGCGCCTGACCTATACCGACACGCCCAACGCCGATGAAAAGGCCGTCAACACCGGCTGGGCCAACGACTTCCAGTATTCGCTGGGCTTCACCCTGGCCGGCGACAAGATCGCCAACCTCCGCTGGGGCGGCCCCGCCTTCGAGCAGGGGATCGGCGCGGGCTGGAGCCTGGTCGCCGTCAACGGCAAGACCGGCTCGGCCGAGGTGCTGCGCAACGCCGTCACCGCCGCTAAGGGGACGGAGGCCCCCCTCGAACTGCTGATCAAGTCCGGCGACCGCTTCCGCACCGTCGCCTTCGACTACCATGACGGCCTGCGCTATCCGCGCCTGGAACGGATAGAGGGTACGCCGGACCGCCTGTCGGACATCTTCGCCCCACGTCGGCGTTAGAACGGTCACCTCCCCGTCGGCGAAGGCCGACCGGGAGGACAGGCGGGAGCGTCAGCGAGCGCCAGGAGGGGGCGACTCGGTGGCTGAAGCTCTTGGGGTCATCCCCACGGTCAGAGTCGCCCCCTCCCGGTCGCTCTGCGACCTGTCCTCCCCGCGCGCCTTCGCGCGCGGGGAGGTAAGCCCTACTTCAACAACCCAGCAGCGCCTCGGCCGCTTCACGCGACGAGCCCGGATTCTGACCCGTCACCAGCTTGCCGTCGACGACGACATACGAGCCCCAGTCCGGCCCCTTGGAATAGTCGCCGCCGTTGGCGATCAGCACATTCTCGACAAGGAAGGGCACAACCTCCGTCAGGCCCACAGCCTCCTCCTCCGAATTGGTGAAGCCCGTCACCTTGCGGCCCTCGACCAGCGGCTTGCCGTCAGGCCCATGGACCGACTTCAGCACGCCCGGCGCATGGCAGACGAAACCGGTCGGCTTGTCCGCCTTGGCGAAAGCCTCGATCAGGGCGATCGAATCGGCGTCGTTCGCCAGATCCCACAGCGGACCATGCCCGCCCGGATAGAAGACGGCGTCGAAATCTTCAGCATTTACCGACGCCAGTTCGACGGTCGAAGCCAGCGCCGCTTGAGCCTCCGTATCGGCCTTGAACCGGCGGGTATCCTCGGTCTGGGCGTCGGCATCGTCGCTCTTGGGGTCCAGCGGCGGCTGACCACCCTTGGGCGAGGCCAGCACGATCTCGGCGCCCGCATCCTTCATCGCATAATAGGGCGCAGCCAGTTCCTCGAGCCAGAAGCCGGTCTTCTTGCCGGTGTCGCCGAGTTGATCGTGCGAGGTCAGAACCGTCAGGATCTTCATGTGGGGGGATCTCCTTTTCAGGCCTAACAAATGGGAAGCCAGACCGATCCCTCCAATGGTCGGCGACCGGCCTGTGTGGCGCATCCAGGAATCGCTTCACCCTGCAGGTCAGTACACAAGGAGACACACGGCATGAGACATTGGCTCGGAGCCTTGGCGTTCGGACTGGGCGCATTTGGACTGGCGTCCATCGCCAAGGCCGACTGCACGATCGGGGAACCCGGCGCCACGCGGAGCGTCGCTCTAGGCCCCGACCGGCGCGTGGTGCAAATCCATGTTCCGAGCGGCTTCGACCCCGCCAAGCCTGCGCCCCTCGTCTTCGTCCTGCACGGCAGCGGCGGCACAGGGGCGGCGATCCTGAACGCTTCAGGTCTGGCCGAGACCGCCGACCGCCACGGCTTCATCGTCGCCGCGCCGGACGCGGGCATTCCGGTCGAACGGGGCTTCGTCTGGAACGTCCCCGGCGTGCCGACCATCACAGGGGACGTGCCGGGTCCACAGGACGCCGACGACGTCGCCTTCCTAGTGGAGACGGTCGAGGAACTGGCGTCCCAAGGCTGCGTCGACGACAGCCGGGTCTACGCCACCGGCCTGTCAGGCGGCGGCCGGATGACGTCATGGCTGGGCTGCGTGGCGGCCGACCGTTTCGCCGCCATCGCGCCGGTGGTCGGCCTGCGGGCCGGCAATCCGCGCAAGAACGCCCCCGAACGGCCCGATCCCGCCACCTGCCGGCCCTCGCGTCCCATGCCGGTCATCGCCTTCGCCGGCGACGCCGACACGACCAACCCGATCCAGGGCGGCGGCGCGCCCTACTGGAG
The DNA here is from genome assembly GCA_046314055.1 of Brevundimonas sp. GTDB lineage: Bacteria > Pseudomonadota > Alphaproteobacteria > Caulobacterales > Caulobacteraceae > Brevundimonas. The sequence goes on along the minus strand of JBKBXN010000052.1, from coordinate 13,458 downwards.
CTATACGATGCACGCCGCCGAGCAGCGCTGGGCTCAGTTGAACGGCTGCGCCACGACGCGCCCGACGCACTGGGTCTCGGCTTCGGTCTATGAGGAAGGCTACGCCGACTGCCGCGGCGGCGCCGAGGTCGTCGGCCGCATCACCCGCGACGGCGGCCACAGCTGGGTCGCCGACAACGAAGCCATGTGGGCCTTCTTCGCCACCCGCACGCGCCCGCAGCGCTGACGCTCACCGCCCGGCCACCAACGGCCTCAAGTAGCGCGAAGCGCGATAGGCCCCCCAAAAAGAAAAGGCCCGGCGGTTTCCCGCCGGGCCTTTCCGATATTCAGCAAATGCCGAAAGTCAGATCTTACTTGATCTGGACCTTGGCGCCGGCTTCCGTCAGCTTCTTGGCGACTTCGTCGGCGTTTTGCTTGGAGACGTTCTCGACGACGTTCTGCGGAGCGCCTTCGACCAGGTCCTTGGCTTCCTTCAGACCCAGGTCCGAACGCACGCCACGGACTTCCTTGATCACGTTGATCTTCTTGTCGCCGCCGTCGATCAGGACAACGGTGAATTCAGTTTGCTCTTCGGCGGCTTCAGCCGGAGCAGCGCCACCACCGGCCGGCATGGCCATGGCGACGGGAGCAGCGGCGCTGACGCCCCACTTTTCTTCAAGCAGCTTCGACAGTTCAGCAGCTTCGAGAACGGTCAGAGCGGACAGGTCTTCGACGATCTTGGCGAGGTCAGCCATTGTCAGTTTTCCTTCGGAGGATTGGTTTTAGAGAGTGATGCAGAGATGAAAGGCTGTGCCGCTTACGCGGCTTCCTTGGTGGCGTAGGCGTTGAACACGCGAGCCAGCTGACCGGCGGGTGCTTGCAGCACGCCGGCGATCTTGGTCGCAGGCGCATTGAGCAGGCCGATGATTTGGCTGCGCACTTCGTCGAGCGTCGGGAGCTTGGAAAGAACTTCCACGCCCTTCTGATCGACGACGGTGTCGCCCATGAAGCCGCCGACGATCTTGAAGCGATCGTTGGCCTTGGCGAACTCGGTGGCGACCTTGGCGGCCGTACCGGGGTTCTCGGCGTATGCGATGCCCACGGGACCCTTGAACAGGCCGTGGAATTCGCTGCCTTCTTCGGCTTCGAGCGCCTTCAGCGCCAGGCGGTTCTTGACCACCTTGAACGCGCCGCCTTCTTTACGAAGACGGCCGCGCAGATCTTCCATTTCCGCAACGGTCAGACCCAGGTTGTGGGTCACGACCACGGAGCCGGCGTCGGCGAATACGCCCTTGAGCGTTTCGATCGACTCGGCTTTTTGAGCGCGGTCCATTGCGGTCTCCAGTCTTGGCATTCGCCGCCGGGCTTATTCCCGACGACGGATTGGCCAAAGCGCCGCGCATCGCTGCGAAGCGTTCAGGCCGGTCGTATTGTCCGAAGGATGCGTCTGACGGCGTCCGTCCCGGAATGCGGGCTGACAGCGTAAGGTCGCGTCCCCATCTCCCCACGGCGTCAGAGGGCTCTCTGACAGTTATGGCCTGGGTGACCCCCACGCCCCGAAGTTCTCGGACAGGACCGTCAAAGGCATGAACTTCTGACGGGAAGCGGCGCTCATACAGGGACCCCGACAGGAAATCAAGGAGCCGAACGTATGGCCTATGAACTCTACTACTGGCCCACCATCCAGGGGCGGGGCGAGTTCGTCCGCCTGGCGCTCGAGTCCGCCGGCGCGGACTATGTCGACGTCTCGCGTCAGGACGACGGCAAGGCGATGATGACGCTGATGGAGACGGCGTCCACCCCGTCCTTCGCGCCGCCCTTCCTGCGCCTGGGCGACCGCACCGTGGGCCAGGTCGCCGCCATTCTGGCCTGGCTGGGTCCGCAACTGGGCCTAAGCCCGAACGGCGACAGCGACCGCGCCTGGCTGAACCAGATCCAGCTGACCTTCGCCGACCTGGTCGCCGAGGCCCACGACACCCACCACCCGGTCGATCTGATGGCCTACTACGACGCGCAGAAATCCGAGGCCGCCCGCCGGTCGAAGGTCTTCCGGGAGCAGCGGATCGCGAAATTTTTCCGCTGGGCCGAACAGGTCCTCGTATCCAATCCCTCCGGCCCGGACTGGCTGGTTGGCGATCACATGACCTATGCAGACCTGTCTCTGTTCCAAGTGGTGGAGGGCCTAGGCTATGCCTTCCCCAAGGCGACCGAGGCCGTGCTCAAGACCACGCCGCACGTTGTCGCCGTCCGTGACAGGGTCGCCGCTCTGCCCCGTGTCAGCGCCTATCTAAAGAGCGACCGCCGCATCCCGTTCAACGATGACGGCATATTCCGCCACTACCCGGAACTGGACGACTGATCCCTAACGTCGGCCGGACTTATGGCCTGTCTGATCATCGATCTCACAATCGAACTGGGCGCAATATTTGGTCATCAGCTCTTCGGTGAAGGCCGTCAGATGTTCGATGGTGAGCTCATCCATCACCGCGCTTAGCTGCAGCGTCTTCGTCGCGACCTGGCGGCCTACGGGACTATCATAGAAGGCGATCTGGGCCTCCAGCTCTTCGACTGTGAACGCGGCGGCATAGTGTGGGACCATGTCCGCCATCATGTGATCGACCATGCTGGTCAGCATGCGCGGCGCATTACTCCGCAGCCACGCCGCCTCCTCGGCGCCCTGCCCCTCCGCGTCCGCCTTGGCCAACTGATCGGCGATCATCGCCTCCATGACCTTGCTGAAGTTCGGCCCGGCAGAGAGCCGGATAACCCGCTCCGCCAGCGCCGTCCGCTGAGCCAGCCCACGGTCCTGCGCTGCGACAGGTCCGCCCCCGAACAGGCCAAACAGGGTCGCAACCGTCAAAAGTCCAATGATACGCATATCGTCCCCCTCGCCCTGCTTATCCGAGCCCGGCGTGCGGGTGGCCAGAGGAAATCGCCTCTTGGTTGCTCAATCGCCCGCAGGCGTGGCGGCGAAGTCGCGGATCAGGAGGGCGAGGTCGGGTTCGTGAACGCTGTCCGCCGCCGCCTCAGGCGTCATCCAACGCCGGTCGCGCTGGTGCGCCTCGGGCCAGTCGCCCAGTTGAAGCACAACTTCCATCGGATAGACGGCGACGACGTGTCGCCTCAGATCGCCGTTGCGAACAATCTTGGAGTAGCGGAAATGACCAATGGTCGTCGCACCGATTGGACCGTGGATCCCAGCCTCCTCCAAGGCCTCTTGAGCCGCTGCTTCGGCGTCGGTCTTGCCGGCCATGCGACCGCCCTTGGGAATGACCCAGCGCCGCGTCTCTCGCGAGGTGATCATCAGGATTTCCAGACCCGCGTCGCCGCGTCGCCACGGCAGGGCGGCGACCTGGCGCGTTTCGGACCGGCCTGTGCGTTTCGCGGCTTTGGCCATTCTCTATCCCCGTCAGGCGCGGCCTCCAGAACGCCGTTTCCGTCACTCCGTCAACCGCTCCGCGTCCTGAAAGTTCAGTCGAGGCGCCGTTCATCATAGGCCGCCTGCGCCTTACTGACCTCAGCCATGTTATCCTCGGCCCAGTCGATCATGGCCTGAAGCGCATCGACGAGCGTCCCGCCCAGCGGCGTCAGGGCGTAGGAGACCGAGACCGGCACGGTTGGCGTGACCGTGCGGGTGACCAGTCCGTCCCGCTCCAGCTGGCGGACAGTCTGGCTCAGCATCTTCTGCGACACGCCCTCGATACGCCGACGCAAGGCGTTGAACCGCATCGGTTCGTCCCGCAGCAGCGTCAGAACCAGGGTGGTCCACTTGTCGGCGACCCGATCCAGCAGCTGCCGCGTCGGGCAGGCCGCGGAATAGACGTCAGGCGGGCGGGTTTCCGCCAGGTGACCAGATGAGAGCAAAGTGCCTTCTTGTGACATAGGCCATCTCATAACACTTGGTACCCATTGGATACCACAGGAGATCGTCCATGAAGGTTGCAGTCCTCGGCGCCAGCGGTCGCGCAGGCTCAGAAATCACTAAGGAACTGGCCGCGCGTGGCCATACCGTCGTCGCCATCGCTCGCAAGCCAGAAACCATCCCGGCCGCGCCCGGCGTCACGGCGACGGCGGGCGACGCGTCGGACGCCGCCGCTCTGGCCCAACTCATCACGGGTTCGGATGCGGTCATCAGCGCGCTGCACCACAATGTCACTGCTGACACCCTGCTGTCCGCGCTGAAGAGCGCAGGCGTGCCCCGTCTGCTGGTCACCGGCGGCGCCGGCAGCCTGGAGGTCGCGCCGGGCGTTCGCCTGATCGACACCCCCGACTTTCCAGAAGAGTTCAAGCCCTACGCCCTGCCCGGCGTCGCCTTCCTGGACGACCTCCGCAGCGAGACCCAGATCGATTGGACCTTCTTCTCGCCCGCCGCCTTCATCGAGGAAGGCCCCCGCCTCGGCGTCTTCCGCACCGGCGGGGACCAGTTGATCACCGACGACAAGGGCGAAAGCCGCATCAGCTTCGCCGACTACGCCATCGCCATGGTGGACGAATTGGAACAGCACAACCACAGCCGCGCCCGCTTCACGGCCGCCTACTGAGACACAGCCGACGGCGGGGCTTCGGTCCCGCCGCCACAGACCTCTGCAACACTCGCCGCCAAATCGCGACACCCCTCCCGATACGGACGATTCCGCATTGACCCCGGTCTGGGGCGTGCAAGATTACAGAATATTCATCCGCGCTTGGGGGAGCGTCGCATGGCCAAGATCGACAGCGAGCAGGAGACGCTTCTGCTCCAGGCGGGCCAGGCGTTGGCGCGACATGACGCCCGTACGGCCCTGACGTTGCTGGATCGCGCCGACGCCTTCGGACGCACGCACAACAGCCTGCTGAACCGGTCCATCGCCTATCGCCTTCTCGGCGACTTCACGGCGGTGATCGGCATTCTGGATCAAGCTCTTGAGCTCCAGCCCTACGACTTCATGGCGCTTCTGGCCAAGGGCGCCATGGTCGAGAAGATCGCCGGCGCCAAGGCCGCCGTCCCCATCTATCGCGACGCCCTGAAGATCGCCCCGCCGCGCACCCATATCCCGCCGACGGTGGCGGCCCAGATGGATTACGCCGCCCATCTCGTCGATACGCAGGCCAACGCCCTGCGCGACTTCATGCAGGCCGAGGTCGCCAGCCTGAAGGACGGCTTGGACGACACCGTTCGCGACCGTTTCGACGAGAGCCTTGAAATCTATGCGGGGCTCAAACAGCCGGTGAAGCAGCAGCCTTTATTGCTGAACTACCCCCGACTGCCTGTCATTCCGTTTTACGACCGGACCCTGTTCCCCTGGCTGGCAGAACTGGAGGCGGCGACCGAGACCATCCAGGCTGAACTGGAGCCCCTGCTGGAAGAGAGTTTCGACGCCTTCACCCCCTATATCGCCTTCCCCAAAGGCGCCCCGGTCAACCAGTGGGGCGAGTTGAACCACTCCCGCAAATGGACGTCGCTCTTCCTCTGGAAGAACGGCGAGAAACAGCAGGCGATGTGCGACCGCTGCCCGCAGACGACGCGGATACTGGAAGGCCTGCCGATGGCGCATCAGGACGGCTTCTCGCCCACCGCCGTCTTCTCGGCGCTTCAGCCGCGCACCCATATCCCGCCGCACACCGGATCTTCCAATGTCAGACTGTTGGCCCACCTGCCCCTGCGCCTGCCGGGCAGCGCGCGGTTCCGGGTCGGCAACACCGTGCGAGACTGGAAGATGGGCCAGGCCTGGGTCTTCGACGACACCATAGAGCACGAGGCCTGGAACGACGCCGACGACGTGCGGGTCATCCTGATCTTCGACGTGTGGAACCCCTATCTGACCGAGCAGGAAAAACTGCTGATCACCGCCATGATGAAGGCCCAACGCGCCTTCATGCAGGGCTGAGGCTGTAAGACAAAAAAACGGCGGGGATTGCTCCCCGCCGCTCTTCAGTACCGATTGTCTTTCGACGCAGGCGGCTTAGGCGCCCAGCGAGGCCGGATCGACCTTGAAGCCCGGGCCCATCGTGGTCGACAGGCTGATGCGCTTCACATAGGTGCCCTTGGCGCCGGAAGGCTTGGAGCGCACCAGGGCGTCCACGATGGCCTTCACGTTGGCTTCCAGAGCGTCCTGGGTGAACGAGACCTTGCCGATGCCGGCGTGGACGATGCCCGCCTTCTCGACGCGGAACTCGACGGCGCCGCCCTTGGCGTCCTTGACGGCCTGGGCCACGTTCGGGGTCACGGTGCCGACCTTCGGGTTCGGCATCAGGCCGCGGGGGCCCAGCACCTTACCCAGACGGCCGACCAGGGCCATCATGTCCGGCGACGCGATCACGCGGTCGAACTCCATGAAGCCGCCGGCGATCTTCTCGTACAGATCTTCGGCGCCGACGTGTTCAGCGCCGGCCGCGGTGGCTTCGGCGGCCTTGGCGTCCTTGGCGAAGACGGCGACGCGAACGTCACGGCCCGTACCCGACGGCAGGTTCACAACGCCACGGACCTGTTGGTCGGCGTGACGCGGATCGACGCCCAGGTTGATCGCGATCTCAAGGGATTCGTCGAACTTCGACTTGGCGTTTTCCTTGGCCAGCTTGATGGCGTCGGTGAACGGCAGCAGGTCTTGGGTAACGCCGGTGCGGGCTTTTTGAGCCTTGGTTTGCTTGGCCATGGTTTAGCCCTCCACCACTTCGAGGCCCATCGCGCGGGCGGAGCCTTCGATGATCTTGGTCGCGGCGTCGAGGTCGTTCGCGTTCAGATCTTTCATCTTCTTTTCAGCGATCTCGCGCAGTTGCGAAACCTTGACCGTACCGGCGGTCTCGCGACCGACCAGCTTGGAGCCCGACTTCAGGCCCGTGGCCTGCTTCAGGTACCAGGTCGCCGGCGGCGTCTTGGTCAGGAAGGTGAACGACTTGTCCTGATAGACGGTGATCACGGTCGGAAGCGGGGTGCCCTTGGCTTCCTTCTCGGTGCGCGCGTTGAACTCCTTGCAGAAGCCCATGATGTTCACGCCGCGTTGACCCAGAGCCGGGCCGATCGGGGGCGAAGGCGTGGCCGAACCGGCCGGCACTTGCAGTTTGATATAGCCGAGAATCTTCTTGGCCATTGGTCTCTCCTATGAATGACCCGACGAACTAACGACGGGCCGGTGAGCCGTGGTGCGGCATGGCTGCCTCCCACGGATTTGACGCTCCACAAGCCGAGGCTCGCCGAGCGAAGGCGCGCGTGTAACAGAGGGGGGGCGGAAAGGCAAACGGAGGGACGAACGCGGCGCTCCGCCTCAGCCCTCTCCCGCCTTGCGCCGTTCGATCAGAGCCTTCAGCCGTTGGACCCGCTCGGGCGGCAAAAGCTGCGTCTGGTCATAGACCGTCTCGAACACGGGAATATCGTCTGGGAAGACCACCCAAGGCATGGCGTTTTCGGTGAAGATGATCGCGTCAGGTCTAAAGTCGCCGGGTTGATCCAGCGTACCGACCCGCACGCCGGCGCCCAGCCGACCAAGACGGGGATAGTGGCTCCACACGGCCACGCCGCACGATTTGCAGCGCCGTATGACGTGCGGTCCGCCGCTGCCGGCCGGGACGGTGTGATCGGAGAGCTTGCCTTCAATCAGGGTCAGCCGTTCCGTCTCATAGAAGGCGTTGACGACGGAGGTCGACCCCGTCTGCCTCTGGCAAAGGCGGCAGTGGCAGTTGTTGACGAAGATGGGTTCGCCCTCGACCTGATAGCGCACCGCACCGCAGGCGCAGCCGCCTTCGTGGATCCTAACGGCCGACATCACATCCTCCCTGACGGGATGAAACATCCAGCAGGCGCGAGTGGAAGGCAACACGCGCCCGCCCCATTCGGAGACCGCAAGAAAAAAGCCGCGCCCTTTCGGACGCGGCTTCAAATCTCGACAGGTGCGTGAGCCTCAGCCCGCGACCTTCTCCACCTGAGCGTATTCCAACTCGACCGGCGTGGCGCGACCAAAGATGGAGACGGCGACGCGGAGGCGGGCCTGTTCCTCGTCCACGCTTTCGACCGAACCGTCGAAGCTGGCGAACGGGCCATCGATGACCTTGACCTTCTCGCCGATGTCGAAGCGGATCGTGGGCTTCGGACGTTCGACGCCCTCTTCCACCTGGCCGATGATGTTCTGAACTTCACGTTCCGAGACCGGCAGGGGTTTGGTGCCGCCGGCGGCGCCCAGGAAGCCCGTGACCTTCGGCGTGTTCTTGACCAGGTGATAGGCTTGGTCGGTCATTTCCATCTTCACCAGCACATAGCCGGGGAAGAATTTGCGTTCCGAGTTCACCTTGCGCCCGCGACGGATCTCGACGACGTCCTCGGTCGGAACCAGGATCTCGGAGAAGGCGTCTTCCAGGCCTTGCTGCTTGGCCTGATCGCGCAGCTGTTCCGCCACCTTCTTCTCGAAGTTCGAGTAGGCGTTGACGATATACCACTTGTGGCGCGGATTAGCGGGCTTTGCGGGCGCTGCATCGGTCATGGGCGCGTCTTTCTCAGGATCCGAGAGCGATGATGTAGCGGAAGGCGAAACCGAGACCGGTGTCGACCACCCAGAAGAAGATCGCGGCGATGACCACCATGATGAAGACCATCACCGAGGTGATCCAGGTCTCCTTGCGGCTGGGCCACACGATCTTGCGACCCTCGGCCATGACTTGCTTGTAGAAGTCGCCGGGGCTCGTGCGCGGCTTCTTGGGCGCGGGCGCATCGACGGTGATGGCGGCCGCGGCCGCAGCCGTCTGGGGCTTGGCGCCCGCCTGGGGCCGCTTGCCGGGAGATTTGGCCTTGGCCATCAGTTGCTCTTCACACAATTGTTCCTGTCGCCCCAGATGGGAAGTCCCATCCGGAAGCGACAGGGGGGATTGGCAGGAGTTGGGGGACTCGAACCCACGACCCCCGGTTTTGGAGACCGGTGCTCTACCAGCTGAGCTAAACTCCTAGACAATCGCGCGAACCCTCGGGTCCGTGCGCTCGCCAGAGGGGGGCGTATGCCCGACGCCGCCCGTCATTTCAAGGGCGATGTGACACTTGCGACTAGTCTTCCAGATGCGCGGCGATGGCGGCGCGCTCGTCTTGGGCCTGGATCAGTTCCTTGAAGATCAGCTTGTCGATGCGGCGGTCATCCATATCGACGACCTCGACCTCGAATCGGCCGACCTGCACCACCTCGCCCTCGTCCGGCACGCGCGACAGCTGGTGCAGAATCAGACCGGCGACGGTGTGGAAGCCGTCGTGCTCGCCGAAGTCCTCGCCCAGGGTGTCAGCCAGTTCGTCCAGGTCGGTCTGGCCGTCGACCAGCCAGCTGCCGTCGGCGCGCTGATGGATCCAGGCCTGTTCCTCGTCGTGACCCTCGTTGAAGTCGCCGGCGATCATTTCCAGGATGTCGGTCGCCGTCACCACGCCTTCGAAGGCGCCGTATTCGTCAACGATGAAGGCCATGTGGACCTTGGAGCCCTTCAGGATCTCCAGCGCCTTGAGCACCGAGGTCGACTGGGGAATGAAGGCCGGCTCAGCGACCAGGGGTTCGATGTCGAACCGTCCATCGGTCAGCAGAGCGTCCAGCAGGTCCTTCTTGTGGACCACGCCCAGGGGATTATCGACGTCGCTCTCGCGCGCCACCACGATGCGCGAATAGGGGCAGGTGCGGATCTCCTCGCGCAGCACCGATTCTGGATCGTCCAAGGCGATCCAGAAGACGTCATGGCGTGGCGTCATGGCCACCCGCACCGGACGGTCGCCCAGACGCAGGATTTCCTCGATCATCACCTGTTCTTCGGGCTCGATCAGGCCGGCCGAAGTGCCCTCGGCCAGGATGGTCGCCACCTCTTCCTGGGTGACGTCCGAACCGTCGCGATCCTTGACGCCCATCAGTTTCAGAATACCCGAAGTCGAGGCCGTCAGCAGCAGCACGAAGGGCTTGAGCGCGATCGCCAGGGTCGAAATCGGCGGCGCCATCTTGGCCGCGATCGTTTCCGGGAAGATCAGGGCCAGCCGCTTTGGCACCAGTTCGCCGACGATCAGCGAGATATAGGTGATGCAAACGACGACCAGAGCCGTGGAAAAGATTTCAGTATAGGCGGCCAGGGCCGGGAAGTTGGCTTCCAGAATCAGATCCAATTCGCCCGCTATGGTCGCCTGACCATAAGCGCCCGCCAGAATGCCGATCAGGGTGATGCCGACCTGGACA
>JBKBXN010000052.1:0-3313 GCA_046314055.1 Brevundimonas sp. | reverse complement strand
AGATCCAATTCGCCCGCTATGGTCGCCTGACCATAAGCGCCCGCCAGAATGCCGATCAGGGTGATGCCGACCTGGACCGCAGACAGGAACTGAGTGGGTTCTTCGGCGAGCTTCAGCGCCTTGCGCGCCCCGCGGTCCCCCTTTTCCGCCCGGCTTTGAAGCTTGGATCGTCGGGAGGAAACGACCGCCAATTCGGTCATGGCGAACAGGCCGTTGAGCACCACGAGGAGCAGAACGACGACAATAGCGATGAGTAACATCTAGGGGTTTTTGGAGACCAACGCGGCGCAACAGACGGCATCCGCGCAAGGATACTAGAGGAGGACGCGGCTTTACGCCATGTTTTCTTCGGCCTCAGCCCGCCCGCCCGGCCTCGATCGATCCATAGGCGCCGGAAACCGGCCGGCCGTCGGCGTCATATTGCGACGCGCAGGCGGACATCCCCAGGACCGTGCCGATGAACAATCCGATATGAAGCGCGCGCCGCATCGTGGTTACCAATCGCTTAACGTCGATGACAGACATAAACGATTGATTAAGCTTCAGGCAAATGAATGCGCCTGCCAGACGAAACAGAAGGCGGGGCGTCGCCTCCCCTTCCCCATCCAGGACGTCTAAGAAGAGGCATGCAGACTCTGGACTCGCTCGCCGCCCTGCCTGACGGGGCCCTCTCCTCGCCGGCCGCGCAACGGAACGCCGACGCGATTCTAGGCGTGCTGAGGGCGCATATGCCTGGGCGCGGACGGGTGCTGGAAATCGCCTCAGGCTCGGCGAACACGCCCTGGCCTTCGCCTCGGCCCTGCCGGACCTCGAATGGACGCCCAGCGATCCCAGTCCGGAGGCGCGCGCCAGCATCTCGGCCTGGAGGCGTGTCGGCCCATCGAACCTGCGTCCGCCCCTGCCGCTGGACGCCGGCGATCCGGAGACCTGGCCTCTTGACGACTTCGACGCCCTCTATTGCGCGAACATGACGCACATCAGCCCCTGGTCGGCGACCGAGGGGCTGATGGATCTGGCCGGCCGCGTGCTAAGACGCCCCGGCGGTCTTCTGGCGATCTACGGCCCCTATCGCGAAACGGAGGTCCCGCTGGCGGAATCGAACGCGGCCTTCGACGACAGTCTGAAGGCGCGTGATCCGGCCTGGGGCTTGCGCGACCGCGAGGCGGTCGAGGCCCTGGCCCGAGCACATGGCCTTGCCGCCACGCGTCGGGTGCAGATGCCGGCCAACAATCTGATGCTTCTGTTCAGAAGCGCCTGATTACAGGACGGAGACGGCGGCCGAGAGGTCGGCGCGCTCGTTGAGCAGGGTCGCCTTTCCCGCCTTGAATAGGGCGCCGTGCGCCTCTGCTGCGACGCCGAAGCTTTCGGCCGCCACAGCCACGCCGTCGGCGAAGGCGATCACCAACAGGTCATTGGCGCGGGCCAGATCGACCAAGGATCGCACGGCGGCCAACGAGGCCTCATCCTGCGAACCCCCCGGCACGACCAGGCCCCGCAACCGCCCTTCGACGATGTCGTTGGCCGTCGCAGTCGCCAGCACGGTTACGCCGCCGGTGACCAGGCTGGCGTCGCCGGTCGAGATGGGGGCCAGGCCCACGCCTTCTGCCCGCAGCGCGCCTTCGACGTCGCCCAATTCGCCGAATTCCATGTCACGTCGCATCACCAGTCCCATGCGGAGACGGGTCGGAACGGGACGATTGTAACCAGTGCGACGGGGTCCGGCGGAAGATTTGCTTTGAGCGTACAAGACGTCTCCTTCAAGGGTTTCAATAAAGATCCAGATCCGACGATAGGGGCCGTCGAACCAGCGATACAAATGACCAGAAAAACGAAAATCGACGGGTCCGGCGCTGACCGTCCCGCACTCTGGATCGTTTGTGGAATGCCGCCTGATATAGTGAAAAAGACGCCGAGATCAACCTTTCAGACCCAGACCTGAACGTGTCGTGATCCTGACGTGCCGGATCGGCTTGCTCACATCACCACCCGGCCCTAGAGAGCGGCATTGACTGAGCGACGGAATCCGATGGCCTTCACCCGCACCTACGACGGCGACGAACCGGTTCGCGTGAACAAATGGCTGGGCCAAACCGGCGTCTGTTCGCGCCGCGAGGCCGAGAGCCTGATCGCTGAAGGCCTGGTCTCCATCGACGGCGAGACCATCAGCGACGCCGGCCGCAAGATCGAGCCCGGCCAGACCCTGACCTTGAACGACACGGCCCAGCAGGCCTTGGCCTCCGGCATGACCCTGGTTCTGCACAAGCCGATCGGCTACGTCTCGGGCCAGCCCGACCCCGGCAAGATCCCCGCCGTGCGCCTGCTGAAGACGCCCAATCGCATAGGCGAGGGCGAGACCCCTGCCCGCGACGCCTCCCTGCCCCCGATCGGCCGGCTAGACGAGGATTCCCGGGGCCTGCTTCTGCTGTCGTCGGACGGAGTCGTGGCCAAGGCGGTGATCGGGCCGGCGTCCGAACTCGACAAGGAATATCTGGTCGTCGTCGACGGCGTGATCACCGAGGGCAAGCTCAGCCGCCTGCGCCACGGGCTGGTGCTGAACGACAAGCCGCTCAAACCCGCCCGCGTCACCCAGATCGCGCCTCAACGCCTGCGCTTCGTCCTGACGGAGGGCAAGTATCGCCAGATCCGCCGCATGTGCGAACTGGTCGGCCTGGAGGTCGTGGACCTGTACCGCGTCCGCATCGGCCCGCTGGAACTGGGCGACTTGCCGGAGGGCCGGTGGCGTCACCTGACTGATGAGGAGCGCGCAGCCCTCATCGCCGCCTCGACGGCTAGTCCAACGCCCTGAACCACCGGTCCAGCAGTTCCGCCTCGGCGCGGCGGGCCTCGGTACGTTGGGCGGCTTCGGCGTCCACGCCCCACTGTTTTTCCTGAAACAGTTCGTCGATCCGTGACAGGTCGAACGCGACGCCGCCCGCCAGCGCTCCCTGCTCCACGGCCAGGGCCAGCACCGCCGACCCCAGCAACGGCACAGCCGTCGCCAGACCCGTCAGGCGGAAATCATCCATAGACAAGGCGTGTGCCTTCACCCGCGCGATGGCGTCGGGCGACTGGGGCCGATGCACAATCCCCGCGACCGGCTCCAGCGCCACTCCCATCTCGCGGGCCGCCCAATCACGCCACGGCCCCCATTCGCGCTGCTGGCGCTCGACCAGCGGCGTCGGATGTTCGGCGAGATAGCAGACCACGTCCGACCCCGCGTAGGCGGCGATCTCTTCCGCCACCGGCTCACGCGCCTGGCCGATACGGTCGATGGCGGTCGAGGCCAGCCGCGTCGCCGGCATGGTCGAAGGTT
>JBKBXN010000051.1:0-16109 GCA_046314055.1 Brevundimonas sp. | reverse complement strand
CTGACCCTTCGTCCTCGTCAGCGCCCCAGACGCCGCAGACGCCGCACTCCAGACGAAGCTGGTCGTCCTCCGGCTCGCGCCAGTGCTCACGGTGAACGACGGGATCGGCGATATGGTGGCGCATCGTGGGGCTCCGATGACCGGGGAAACTTACGGGGCGGCTTCGCGCGGCGAGTTAGTCTCGGATTGCGTCCGAGGCAAGGCTTCGTCGTTCGAAAACCCTTTGCGCACGGATGAATCCACCACAGGCGTGATAGCATCGGCGCCCCGCCCGATCCCGGGCAGGATGATCTGGATGGCCCGGGCGCCCACGGCGCTGACCTTGTAGAGGGCGGCTTCGCTGAGCCAACGCGGCGTCCGTTCGCCCGGCATGGCGGCCACGATGACCAGATGCACGGCCCCCAGCAGCACCAGGGCCCGGCCTGCGCCGACGAAAACCCCGATGAACCGATCCACCCCGCCCAACTGCGGATGGGCCTGCGCCTGCTTCGACAGATAGGAGCCGAAAATGCGGATGCCGAAATAGACGATCAGAAAGGCGACGATGGCCGCCAGTATGGTTCCAGCCCAGTCCGGATTGACCAGGGCGCGGCCCAGCATCGCCGTCCACGGCAGCGTGACCAGGGCGACCAGCGCCGCCAGTAGGGCGCTGAGCAGGGTGATGATCTCGCGCACGCCGCCGCGCACCCAGCCGGCTGCTGCGGAGAACAGGATCACCACGATGGCGAAGACGTCGTAACCGGTCACTCAGAGGTCCAGCGGCTGTTGCGTCTGTCTAATAGCGGTTTTGCGAGATTCGTTCGACCACATCCGTCAATCGTGTCGCAGACGTCACCTTGACCCCCTTGGTCTTGCCGCCGTTCTGGGCCAGGGGCGGGCAGAGCACATGTTCAAAGCCCAGTTTCTGGGCCTCCCGAACCCGCGCCTCGGCCCGGCCCACGCTGCGGACCTCGCCGGACAGGCCGATCTCGCCGAACACGACGCAGCCCTGGGGCAGGGGCATGTCCAGGGCCGAACTGATCAGGGCCGCCGCCGCCGCCAGATCGGCGGCCGGCTCATTGATCCGCAGGCCGCCGGCCACGTTCAGATAGACGTCCTTATCCCCGAACCCCAGGCCGCACCGGGCCTCCAGCACCGCCAGCAGCATGGCCAGGCGACCGGAATCCCAGCCGACCACCGCCCGGCGCGGCGTACCATAGGCGGACGGCGCCACCAGCGCCTGGATCTCGACCAGCACCGGCCGCGATCCCTCGATCCCGGCGAAGACCGCCGCGCCGGGCGCCCGGTCCTTGCTGTCGCCCAGGAACAGGGCCGACGGATTGGCGACTTCGCGCAGGCCGCTGTCGCCCATTTCGAACACCCCGATCTCGTCGGTGGCGCCGAACCGGTTCTTGCCGGCGCGCAGGATGCGGAACGGATAGCCGCGCTCGCCCTCGAAGGTCATGACGGCGTCGACCAGGTGTTCGACCACGCGGGGACCAGCGACCTGGCCGTCCTTGGTGACGTGTCCGACCAGGACGACCGCGACGCCTTGGGTCTTGGCCAGCCTCACCATCTCGCCGGCGCAGGCCCGGACCTGGGTGATCGAGCCCGGTCCGCTCTCATGGACGTCAGACCACAGGGTCTGGATCGAATCGACGATGACGATGTCGAACTGTTCGCGCTTCAGCGTGCCCAGGATGTCGCGCAGGGCCGTCGCCGCCGCCAGATTGACCGGCGCCTGTTCCAGCCCCATCCGCTTGGCCCGCGCCCGGATCTGTTCGACCGCCTCTTCGCCGGAGATGTAGGCGATGCGCGCCCCGCGCAGCGCGGCCTTGGCCGCCACCTCCAGCAGCAGGGTCGACTTGCCCACCCCCGGATCGCCGCTGAGCAGGATCGCCGAACCCGGCACCACCCCTCCGCCGCAGACGCGGTCGAACTCGGCCACGCCCGTCGTGATGCGAGGCGGTTCGGGGGTGTCGGACTGAAGCGTTTCGAACTGCAGGCCGCGCCCCCGCGCAGAAGCGGCCGCTGACGGTTTGATCGCGCCCGGAGGCGCGGAACGGCTCTCTTCAGTCAGGGTGTTCCATTGTCCGCAGGACGCACACTGGCCCGACCACTTGCCGTGGACGGACCCGCAGGACTGACAGACATAGAGGGCGGAATCGCGAGCCATGGGCTTCCTTAGCAGGCAGAACAGCCCGTCGGACTGTGCAACTCCACCGCATTTGCATCATCGTTGCGTCATTTTCGGTCGTAAGCGCAACCTTTGCCTTAGTGAGATGTTGAGACCGGGTCGCAGAACGCTCTCACACAGAGCCCATGCTACATCGACATTCGCCGCCATAATCATAGGCTCGACCGATGACCGAACATTCAACTCCGCCGTCCCAACCTGCCGTCGATCCGGCGTTAATCGCCCGCGTCAAGGGCATCATCCTTAAGCCGAAACTTGAGTGGGCGCGCATTGACGGAGAGTTCGCGACCACTCGCAGTCTGTTTACTCGCTATGCCATGATACTGGCGGCGATCGGTCCGATCTGCAGTCTGATCGGCGGTCAGATTCTACCCGTGTTCGGCACACCGATGTCGATCCTGGGCGCGCTTCTCGTCGCCGTGGTCAGCTATGTGCTGTCTCTGGTGGCGGTTTATGTACTGGGTCTGATCATCAACGCTCTGGCGCCCAAGTTCGGCGGCGTCGCAAATCCCGTCCAGGCGATGAAGGTGGCGGTCTATTCCTATACGGCGGCCTGGCTGGTGGGGGTTTTCGGCCTGATCCCCATGCTGGGCGTCCTGGCCATCCTGGGGCTGTACAGCTTCTACCTGCTGTACCTGGGTCTGCCGGTGCTGATGAAGGTCCCCGCTGACAAGGCCGTTGTCTACTTCATCGTCACCGTGATCCTGGGCCTGCTCCTGTCCTTCATCATCAGCGCCATCGTCGGCACGATCGCCGCCAGTTTCGTGGTCGCTGGCGCAGGCATGTCGGCCATCACTGGCGGTTAGTGACCGACATAGACGCGGGGAACGCGGGCGGTGATTGAGGTCAGAAGTTCGTAGCTGATGGTCCCTGCCGCCGCCGCCGCCGCGTCCAAAGCGCGATTGGCCCCGAACAGTTCGACCCGGTCGCCGGCCGCGACGTCCAATCCGGTCACATCGACGGTGCAGACGTCCATCGAGATCCGGCCCAGCAGCGGCCGGATCTCGCCCGCGACCCAGACCGCACCTCGCGGCCCATAGGCGCGCAGAACCCCGTCGGCATAGCCCGCCGCCACCACCGCCGCTCGCATCGGGCCTTCGGCCACGAACCCCTGAGAATAGCCGATGCTGTCGCCCGCCGACACGTCGCGCACCTGCAAGACTTCGGCGGTCAGGGTGGCGACAGGTGCGATGCGATCATCCTGTCGCGCCTGCGGGCCGCCGCCGTACAGGCAGACGCCCGGCCGCACGGCGTCGAAGGCGTAGTCCGGCCCCAGAAAACAGCCGCCCGAATTGGCGAAGGATCGCGTCACGCCGGGATAGCGTTCGGCCAGGCCGGCGAACCGGTCCCGCTGACGTCGGTTCATCGGCTGGTCCGGTTCATCGGCGCAGGCGAGGTGGCTCATCACCAATCCAAGCCCGTCGAAGGCTTCTGGCGCATCCTCGGGCCGGAAGCCAAGCCGGTTCAGCCCGGTGTCAATCTGTAGGCCGCAGGCCCCGCCACCGGCCTCGGTCCAGGCCTTCATCTGCGCCGGCTGGTTCAGAACGGGCCGCAGGCCCGCCGCCTTCAGCACGCCCGCCGCCCCGTTGTGGCAACCGTCCAGGACATAGATGACGGGCGCGTCGCCCAGGGCTGTCCGCAGCGTCGCCCCTTCGTCCGCACGCGCCACGAAGAAGGTCCGCGCCCCCTCCGCCATCAGCCGTGTCGCACACGCCTCGGCGCCCAACCCATAGGCGTCGGCCTTGACCACCGGATGCACCGAAACGCCAGTCAGGGCCTCCAGCGTGTGATAGTTGCGGGCCAGGGCGTTCAGATCGACGGACAGCAGGGCGGGGGAGGGCATGGCGGCCCTTATGGCGCAACTTCCTGACGATGGAAGAGCCTGGAGCGATCAATCCTCGTCGCTGAACGGCGGGGGCAGTCGTCCTGACTTGAAGATGATGGTCGGTTCTTCGTCGTAATCGCCCATCTCGGTGTCGGCCGAGACCGAAAAGGCCACCACGCCCAGCCGCAGGGGCGCGAGTCGTTCGGCCTTTCGCCGCGCCTCCTCGGCGTCCTTGCACCCCACCTGCGGCTCGGCCTTCAGCCCCTTGCCGCGTCCCTGCACATAGGTCTGAAGGATGTAGACGGTTTCACTGGCCATCCGCACCCAAGGGGCCTGTTTGCGGTCGAGGTCAACCGCCGGCTTCTATTCGTAGCTGACTTCCTCATAGCCGTGCGCCAGGTTCCCGAACCGGACGGTGTCGGCGTCGAAGGCCAGTTTGACGATGCCGATGGGGCCGTGGCGTTGCTTGCCGATGACGACCTCGGCCTGGCCTTGCAGCCGGTCCATGTCCTGCTGCCATTGCAGGTGTTCTTCGGTGCCTTCGCGCGGCTCGGCCCGGCCCAGGTAGTAGCTTTCGCGATAGACAAACATCACGCAGTCGGCGTCCTGCTCGATCGAGCCGGATTCTCGCAGGTCGGATAGTTGCGGCCGTTTGTCTTCGCGCTGCTCCACCTGACGCGACAGCTGCGACAGGGCGATGATCGGCACCGACAGTTCCTTGGCCAGGGCCTTCAGACCGCCGGTAATTTCGGACACTTCCTGCACCCGGTTCTTCTGGCCGCCGGCATTGCCGGTTGTGATCAGCTGCAGATAGTCGACGATGATCAGGTCCAGTCCCTGTTCCATCCGCTTCAGGCGTCGCGCCCGTGCGGCCAGTTTGGACATGGACAGGCCGCCGGTGTCGTCGATGTACAGAGGACTTTCGCCGATTTCGACGGCCGCGTCACGCAGCTTGCCGAAGTCTGTGGCGTCGATCTCGCCCTTGCGCAGCTTGTCGGAGGATACGCCCGAGGCGTCGGCCAGGATCCGCATGGCCAGCTGTTCGGCGCTCATTTCCAATGAATAGAAGGCCACCACCCCGCCGTTGACCGTCTTGCGGCCTTCCGGCGTCGGTTCCCATTGATAGGCGCGGGCCACATTGAAGGCCATGTTGGTCGCCAGCGCCGTCTTGCCCATCGACGGACGGCCGGCCAGGATCAGCAGGTCGGAGGGGTGCAGACCACCCAGCTTGCGGTCCAGATCATTGAGCCCGGTCGCCAGCCCCGCCAGCTTGCCTTCGCGCTGATAGGCTTCGGCCGCCATCTGAACGGCGCCGGACAAGGCGTGAGAAAAGCTGACGAAGCCGGACGATGGCTTGCCTGTTTCGGCCAGTGAATACAGGGTCTGTTCGGCCTGTTCGATCTGTTCGTCGGCGGGCGTCTCCGGGTTGGGCGCCTCCTTGATGATCTCGCCGCCGATGCGGATCAGGTCCCGCCGCAGCGCCGTGTCATAGACCACCCGCGCATAGTCGGGGGCGTTTGCGGCCGGTGGGGCGCGATCGACCAGATCGGCGAAATAGCGCAGGCCGCCGAACTCCTGGAAGGCGGGGTCCTGTTTGAACCGCTCCATCAGGATGGTCGGCTCGGCCAGCATGCCCTGGCGGATATGATCCTCGATCGCCTCGAACAGGCGCTGGTGGAAGGGCTCGTAGAAATGCGGGCCGCGCAGGCGGTCGCTGAGCCTTTCGAACACGCCGTTATCGAACATCAGCGCGCCCAGCAGAGCCTGCTCCGCCTCCAGGTTATGAGGCATCGAAGCGACGCCGCTGGAATCCATCGGCGAGGACGAGAAGGGCATGGGGGCGAAGGCGTTCATTGTCTTAACGCTCTATCCCTGACACGCGCCTGCGTCAGTCGGGGACGTCGCCGCGACCGTGGACAGTTCGTCCGGCCTGTGGGTGAACCGGAATTCCTCAATCAGGAGTCAGGCGGGGCAGGGGTATTTCTGCGCCATCCACTCACGCACGGCCTGGGTCGTGCTGATGCTGCGCCGTTCGGCGGGAATGGCGTTGAACCGAGTCAGAATGTCGTCGGCCGACAGGCTGACCTTGTCTGGCATACAGGTGGCGGGCCGTCGCCCGGCGGCCGTCGCCGCAGTCTGTTCCGTGCGCACGGTTTGCACCGCGCCGCGAAACTCGCCCATCAGCCGACGGGTGTCGGATCGCAGCAAGGCGGTGGGGTTGCGCGGAATGCCGTTGGCGGTGGTTAGAAATTCCTGGACCGTCATGGCCTGCGCGGCGCCTGCGACCAGCGACATGGCTAGCACGCCTGCGATGATTTTGGCCTTCATTGTGTCCCCCTCCAAACGTGAACCGCGATATTGCGCGGCGATATGTGGCGCAACGGGGGCGCGAAGCGGGGGTGGTTCGGAACCTTTGGTAATCTTCGCTCGGCAGGGTGAACCAAGCAAAAGGGGCGCGTCCCTTGCGGAACGCGCCCCTGATGTTTCCGGCGATCCGACCCTTAAGGGCCGGGTCTGGATCAGGCTTCGTCGCCGAAGCCTTCTTGTTGACCGGCGCCGCCTTCGATCAGTTCCTGGGCCGATTGCTCGGCGGCCTGGCGCTCATCGTCGAACTGGCTGCGGATCACGTCCTCGCCCTTGGCTTGACGCTCGGCTTCATCCATCGAACGGGCGATGTTGATCTTGACCGATGCGCGGACCTCGGCGTGCAGGCGGACCGGCACTTCGTGGACGCCCAGGTTCTTGATCGCCGTATTCAGGACGATTTGCGAACGTTCGACCTTGCCGCCTTCGGCCTGGATGGCCTCGGCGACGTCGCGGCCGGCGACCGAACCGTACAGGTGACCGGTTTCACCGGCCTGACGGATCATGATGTAGGTCTGGCCGTCGATCTTGTCGGCGACTTTCTGTGCATCGGCCTTGTTCTTCTCGTTGCGTTGCTCGATGGCGACGCGGTCGAGTTCGAACGCCTTCAGGTTGGCGGCGGTGGCCCGACGGGCCTTGTCGCGCGGCAGAAGGAAGTTACGGGCGAAGCCGTCCTTGACGGACACGACGTCGCCGATGGCGCCGAGATTCTCGACGCGTTCCAGCAGAACGACCTTCATCTTACTTCACCACATACGGCAGGAGGGCCAGATAGCGAGCGCGCTTGATGGCCTTGGCCAGTTCGCGTTGCTTCTTCTGGGAGACGGCGGTGATGCGCGAGGGCACGATCTTGCCGCGTTCGGAGACGTAACGCTGCAGCAGCTTCACGTCCTTGTAGTCGATCTTCGGCGCATTGGCGCCCGAGAACGGGCAGACCTTGCGGCGACGATAGAAGGGGCGGCGGCCGGCGGCGCCGGAGCCAGCCGGAGCGCCCGGGGTCGGGGCGGTGGTATCGGTCATGTTCCGGGTTCCTTATTCGGCGTCGGCGGCGGCGTCGTCGCGCGGGGTGCGCTCGCGCTCGCGCTCGCGTTCACGCTCGCGGCGGGCCAGCAGCGGCGACAGTTCCAGGTCGAGTTCCTCGACGCGGACGGTCAGCCAACGCAGCACGTCTTCGTTGATGCCCAGCTGACGCTCGACTTCGGCCATGGCGGCCGGAGGGGCGTCGACGGCCAGCAGCGAATAGTGAGCCTTGCGGTTCTTCTTCACGCGGTACGTCAGGTTGCGCAGACCCCAGTACTCGATCTTGGCGACGGAACCGCCACCTTGCACGATCAGGTCCTTGATGGTGTCGTTCAGCGCTTCGGCCTGTTGCGCCGAGATATCCTGGCGCGTCATGACCGTGTGCTCGTAAAGAGCCATGCGGTAGTCTCCCTTGTGGGCATCGGCACAGAGACGACCGGGTAAGTCGGTCTCTATGATGGCTCCTGGCGCGGCGGCCGGACCGAACGTCCAACCCTTTGGTGTTCCACGACAGGACCGAAGCCCTGGAAAGGCGGGGCGTATAGGGGAAAAGGGGCGGGTAGGCAAGGATGGTGGCAGGCTTGTGACGTCCCGCCAGCCCGCCTAAACCAACCCCATGCCGAAGCTGACGTCAGCGGTCGATCCGCAAAGCCCCAAATACAAGTCCCTGCACGCGCACAACAGCGCCCTGGTCGCCGAGCTGCGCGGTCATGTGGCCCAGGCCGCGCGCGGCGGTTCCGACAAGTCGCGCGAGCGCCATGTGGCCCGCGGCAAGCTGCTGCCGCGCGACCGGGTCGAGCGGTTGCTGGACCCCGGCTCGCCCTTCCTAGAGGTCGGTCAACTGGCCGCCTATGCCATGTATGACGGCGAGGCCCCTGGCGCTGGCGTCATCGCCGGGATCGGCCGGGTTGCGGGGCGCGAGGTCATGATCGTCGCCAACGACCCGACGGTGAAGGGCGGCGCCTATTTCCCTATGACGGTGAAGAAGCACCTGCGCGCTCAGGAGATCGCCGAGCAGAACCGCCTGCCGTGCGTCTATCTGGTCGATTCCGGCGGGGCCAACCTGCCGCACCAGGCCGAGGTGTTTCCCGATCGCGACCACTTCGGCCGCATCTTCTTCAACCAGGCCCGGATGAGCGCCAAGGGCATCGCCCAGATCGCCTGCGTCATGGGGCTTTCCACCGCCGGCGGCGCCTATGTGCCCGCCATGTCGGACGAGACGATCATCGTGCGCAACCAGGGCGCCATCTTCCTGGCCGGCCCGCCCCTGGTGAAGGCCGCCACGGGCGAGGTCATCTCGGCCGAGGAACTGGGCGGCGCCGAGACCCACGGCCGCCGCTCGGGCGTGGTCGATCATGTGGCCGAGAACGACGAGCATGCGCTCGAAATCGTCCGCTCCATCGTCGCCAATCTGAACACGACCAAGTCGGTGGATATGGATGTGCGCGAACCTCGCGCGCCGGCCTTCGCGGCCGAAGAGTTGTATGGCCTGATCCCTGACGACGTTCGCGCTCCTTATGATGTGCGCGAGGTCATCGCCCGGCTGGTGGACGGCTCCGAATTCGACGAGTTCAAGACCCTGTACGGCTCGACCCTGGTCTGCGGCTTCGCCCGCATCTGGGGTTATCCGGTCGCCATCCTGGCCAACAACGGCGTCATCTTCTCCGAAAGCGCCCAGAAGGGGGCCCATTTCATCGAACTGGCCTGCAAGCGGAAGATTCCGTTGCTGTTCCTGCAGAATATTTCGGGCTTCATGGTCGGCGGCAAGTACGAGGCCGGCGGCATCGCCAAGGACGGCGCCAAGCTGGTCACCGCCGTCGCCTCGGCCGAGGTGCCCAAGTTCACCGTCCTGATCGGCGGCAGCTTCGGCGCAGGAAACTACGGCATGTGCGGCCGCGCCTATTCCCCGCGCTTCCTCTTCACCTGGCCCAACAGCCGGATCGGCGTGATGGGCGGCGAACAGGCCGCCAGCGTCCTGGCCACCGTCCACCGCGACGCGGAGACCTGGACCGCGGATGACGCCGAAGCCTTCAAGGCGCCGATCCGCCAGAAGTATGAGGACGAAGGCAATCCCTATTACGCCACCGCCCGCCTGTGGGATGACGGCGTGATCGACCCGGCCCAGACTCGCGACGTTCTGGGCCTGGCCATTTCCGCCAGCCTGAACGCCCCCATCCCGGACACGACCTTCGGCCTGTTCCGGATGTGACCAGGATGTACGTCATGCGCCTGGCCCTGTCCGTCGTCCTGATGCAGGCGGCCCCGTTCGCTACGGCCTCCGCTGCGGATGCCGCGTCGAAAAAGATTCCCGACGCCTTCCATGGCCGGTGGGAGCGTGATGTCTCCAGTTGCGCCAATACCGAGAGCAACACGCGCATCCTGGTCGATGCAAAGAGCATTTCTTACTACGAGGATGGGGATACGGTGATCTCCGTCACCGCGCGCAGCCCCGACCGGATCGACCTTGTGGTTGATTATGAAAACTATGACGGGAGCGAACGGCGGAACCGCACGCTTAGTCTGTCCGACGCCGGCGAAACGCTGACCTTCAGCTACGCCGACGGCGCGCAATATGTGAATTATCGCTGCCCGCAAGGAAATCCCCATGGCGAATGAACCCACCGAAGCCGACCTCAACGCCCTGGACGTCACCGACGCCGAGGCGGCCGAGATCAACACCATCGCCCACCCGCTGCTGGCCGACGCCGCGCCGGACGCCAATGAGGATCTGGTGCGGATCGACGCCACCAGCGACGGGGTGGTCTTCATCACCCTGGACCGGCCCGAGAAGAAGAACGCCTTCGACGCCGCCACCATCGCCGCCCTCCACGAGGCGTTCGAGACCCTGCACGGCGCCGACCATGTTCGCGCGGTCTTCATCCGGGGCGCGGGTGGAACCTTCAGCGCCGGGGCCGATCTGAACTGGATGCGCGACGCCGCCGACTGGTCCGAGGCCGACAATCGCGACGACGCCATGGGCCTGGCGAAGATGTTGAAGGCGCTGCATGACGTGCCGGCCCTGACTTGCGCGATCGTCGAGGGCGCGGCCATGGGCGGCGGGGCCGGAATCGTCGCCGCCTGCGACATGGCCGTGGCGGTCGAGGGGGCGCGGTTCGCCTTCTCCGAGGTCAAGCTGGGCCTGATCCCCGCGACCATCGCCCCCTATGTCATCGAGGCCATCGGCCCCCGCCGCGCGCGTCAGCTGTTCCTGACCGGCAACAGTTTCGACGCTGACTACGCCGCCCACGCCGGCCTGATCGACCTGGTCCTGCCCGAAGGTTCGGTGGACGAGTTCATCGCCATGCTGACCGACAGCCTGACCGGCAATGCACCGGGCGCCATGGGAGAGGCCAAGCGACTGGTGAACGATATCTCCGGCCACAAGATCGACAGCAGCTTGCTGGATGATACGGCCAAACGCATCGCTCGGGCCCGCGTCTCGCCGGAAGGTCAGGAGGGCGTGAGGGCGTTCCTAGACAAGCGCAAGCCCGACTGGGCGCAGTAAGCCGAATATTGACGCCCGGAGGGGTTCCAATCGGCGCTTCAGGCGTTAGACCCGCCCCATGTTGAGCGCCTCTCCTATCGCAGAAGCCGTCGCCGCCGGGCGTCAGGCCGTCGCCGTCGATGCCGCCATGATCGCCAAGATCACCGACATGGCGGGCGACTTCGCCATCAACCTGACCATCGCTGTCCTGATCTTCGCCGCGACGCTGTTTGCGGCGAAATGGGCGTCGCGGGCGTCGCGCAACGCTCTGTCGCGGGTACGGGGCTTCCGACATGATCCCACCGTCCTGAGTTTCGCCGTGCAGGTGGTTCGGGTCGTTGTCGTCATCATCGGCATGATCGCCGTGCTGCAACGGCTGGGGGTGCAGACGACCTCGATCATCGCGGTTCTGGGCGCAGCATCCCTGGCCGTGGGACTGGCGTTGCAGGGGACGCTGTCGAATGTGGCTTCGGGCATCATGCTGTTGGTGCTGCGGCCCTATCGCGTGGGCGACGTGGTTGATGTGGGCGGGATGTCCGGCACGGTGCAGCGGCTGGACCTGTTCACGACCCAGCTGTCGAACGCCAATAACCACAAGATCGTCATTCCCAATTCCAAGGTGCTGAGCGACCCTCTGACTAACCTCACGGGCCAGCAGACGCGGCGGATCGAGATCAATTTCGGCGTCGGCTATGGCGACGACCTGAACAAGGCGCGCTGCGTCCTGGCCGACATGGCGGCGGCGCATGACAAGGTGCTGGACGATCCGCATCCGTGGACGGGCGTCACCGGACTGCTCGACAGCGCGGTTCAGGTGACCCTCCACGCCTGGGTCAAGGTCGAGGACTGGTGGCAGACCCAGGCCGATCTGATGCAGGGCGGCAAGGAGGCGCTGGACGCCGCCGGGATCGAGATTCCCTTCCCGCATCAGGTCGCCGTGCCCTATGGCGATGAGGATGTTATGCCGGTCGTTCGTGTACGGACGATCGAGCATGGCGAGAGCGACTTGACGGCGAAGAAGAGCTGATGCGTTACGATTTCGGATCCGACAACACCGCCGGCATGGCGCCCAGCGCCGTCGAGGGCCTGGTCCAGGCCAACGCCGGGTTCGCCCCCTCCTATGGCGCAGACGAGATGACGGCGAGGGCCGCCGACCAGATTCGCCAGCGGCTCGACGCCGACGCAGACATTCGGTTCGTCTTCAGCGGTACAGCGGCGAACAGCATCGCCCTGTCGATGCTGGCCTTTCCGTTCGAGGCGGTGATGGCGCACCATACGGCTCACGTCTGCACGGACGAGACGGGCGCGCCGGGGTTCTTCGGCCAGGGCGTCGGCCTGATCGGCCTGCCAGGCCTGTCGGGCCGGATCGATCCGCTCGCGCTGAAGGCGCAGCTGGCCGAGCCTGAGGTCGGCCATCGACAGCCCCCTGCGGCCCTGTCCCTGACCCAGGCCACCGAATATGGCGCGGTCTATACCGAGGAGGAACTGCGCCATCTGATCGAGCCGGTGAAGGCGAGAGGCTATGGCGTCCATATGGATGGGGCGCGGCTGGCCAATGCGGCGGCGGCGGGTTTCGATCTGAAGGATATTCCGCGCCTGGGCGTGGACGTTCTGGTATTCGGCGGGGCCAAGGCGGGCGCCAACTGCGTCGAGGCGATCGTGCTGTTCGACAAGAGCCTGGCGCGTCGGCTGGACAACCGATTGAAGCAGGCCGGGCAGGTGGCGTCCAAGGCGCGGCTTCTGGCCGGGCCGATGCTGGGCCTGCTGGAAAGCGGTGACTGGGAAACGGGCGGGGCCCACGCCAATCTGATGGCGCAACGGCTGGCGGCGGGCGTGGCGACGCGCTCGCCCTATGTGCTGGCCCATCCGGTCGAGGCCAATACCGTCTTCGTGCGGATGCCCGCCGAGGCGCACCAGAGGCTGAACGCCCGGGGCTGGGCCTGTTATCGGTTCGACGACGGATCGGTGCGGTTCGTCTGTTCCTGGGCGACCCGGGAAGAGGTGGTCGATGAACTGATCGAGGCGATCGCGAGCCTGAACTGAGCCGTTGGGCGTCTGCGGCCTTTTCCCGGTCGTATAGACTGTCCATATGCGGGGCATGGCGATGCGCGGAGAGCGCTCCGGCGGCCGGCGCGACCCTATGGTCAAGGCGCAACAGGCGGGGAGCATGCAGGAAAAGACGGAAGGCCCGCCGACGCTGAAGGCGTTGGCGGATCTGGTGCGGCTGGTCAGCCGGTCGGGCGCCCCGCATTTGCGGTTGCGGCTGGCTTCGGCCATCGGGCTGACGCTGGCGGGCAAGGGGCTGGGCGTGCTGGCGCCCCTGGTGCTGGGCGCGGCGGTGAACCGGCTGGCGGCCGGGCAGGGGGCGGTCGTGGCTGTCGGCTGGGGTTTCGCGGCCTTCGCCGTGGGTTGGGCTCTCGTGCGGTTCCTGTCGGCGGCGGCGCCGCAGATATCGGATGTTGTGTTCGCCCCCGTTCGCGCCGCAGCGCAACGGGCTACGGCGGCCGAGGCCTTCGCCCATGCGCTGAGCCTGTCCTTGGATTTTCACCAAACTAAACGGTCTGGCGCCCTGTCGCGGACGATGGATCGCGGGTCGCGGGCGGTGGATTTCCTCCTCCGCATCTTGGCCTTCAACCTCGTTCCGACAGGGTTGGAGCTGATTCTGGCGGCGGCCGTGCTGGGCGGTAAATACGATTGGCGCTTCGCCGCCGTCGCGGTGGCGGTGGTGGTGGTCTACACGGTCACGACCTTCGCCTTGTCCAACTGGCGGCTGGAGCACCGACGCGTCATGAACGCCGCCGACTCAGAGGCGGCCGGGGTCTCGGTCGACGCCCTGCTGAACTATGAGACGGTCAAGTCCTTTGGGGCCGAGACGCGGGCGGCCCAGACCTATGATCGGGCGCTGGGCGACTACGCCCAGGCCTCGCTGAAAGCCAACAGTTCGCTGGCCCTGCTGAACGGGGTTCAGGCCCTGATCATGAACCTGGGCTTGGGCGTCATGGCGGTGATGGCCGGGTTCGAGGCGGCTGCGGGCCGGATGGGGCCGGGGGACGTGACGGCGGCGGTGCTGATCATGATCTCCCTTTACGCGCCCCTGAACATCCTGGGCTTCGCCTATCGGGAAATCCGCCAGTCCTTCATCGATATGGAGGAGATGCTGAAGGTGACACGCCAGGCGCCCCAGGTGGCGGACGCGCCGGATGCTCGTCCTCTGCCTCGGCCCGAAGATGCGCGCGGGGCATCGGTGGAGTTCCAGCAGGTCGGCTATCGCCATGATGCGCGGGCCAGCGGGTTGGAAGACGTCAGTTTCGTCGCCGCGCCGGGGACGACCACGGCCCTGGTCGGACCGTCGGGGGCGGGCAAGTCCACTATCGTCAAGCTGGCCTTGCGGCTGATCGATCCGCAGGAGGGGCGGGTTCTGATCGATGGTCATGACGCGCGGGCGGTGACACAGGCTTCGTTGCGGGCGGCGGTCGCCCTGGTGCCGCAGGACGTGGCCCTGTTCAACGACACTCTCTACGCCAACATCGCTTTTGCTCGGCCGGACGCCGATCAAGCTCAGGTCTGGGCGGCGGCGGAGGCGGCGGAACTGTCCGACTTTATCCAGGGCCTGCCGGACGGGATGGAGACCCGGGTCGGGGAGCGGGGGCTGAAGCTGTCGGGGGGGGAACGCCAGAGAGTGGGCATCGCCCGCGCCCTGCTGGCCGACCCGTGCATCCTGATCCTTGACGAGGCGACGAGCGCCCTGGACAGCCGTACCGAGGCGGCGATCCAGAAGACGCTGAGACGAGTCAGCGCCGGTCGCACCACCCTGGTGGTGGCGCACCGGCTATCGACGGTGGCGGACGCCGATCAGATCCTGGTGCTGAAGGCCGGGCGGATCGTTGAACGTGGAGCCCACCATGAACTGGTGGCGCGGCTGGGCGGGGAATACGCCGCTCTGTGGCGCAAGCAGACGCGGACGGGTCGGGCGGTTCAGGCCTGAGCTTGAGGAAGCTTGCGTTTGAGGACCTCGCCGAGGTTGGCCATGATGGCCGTGCGCGCCTCGGGCGTTTCGGGGGCGTCGGCCGGAAGGGCCAGCAACAGCTTCATGGCCTGGGCGTGGACCGTGGCGATACGCCAATCGAAGCCGCCCTCGCGCGGGGCGGCGTCCAGAAGGTCGCACAGGCCCTTGGCCGCCGTGCACAGGTCGTCCAGGGCGAAGGGGCTGGCGGCGTCAATGATCTGACCCGAAGCGGCATAGGCGTTATCCAGCCGTGCGGTTTCGGGGATATTGGGCTCCGGTTCGGCCAGCAGGGCGGCGATGTTCTCGACGATGATGGCCAGCCCTTGGTCCTTCAACGCGTCCAGATTGGCCTTGGCCTGGGCCAGGGCGACTCCGACACTGACGCCGCCGGGACGATCAATCATCTCGGCAAGGCGCGACGGGCGTCTGGGGTGGGTGATGACGGTCATGCGAACTCCACCGTATCCGGGCGGATGAGGCGGCCGCGCCGCTCCTCGCCCTCATATCCTTCATTTCGGAACCGGCGGTCGGGCCCCAGATAATCGCCGACCTCAAGGAAGGGGCGGTCATCGCGGGCGACCCACAGGATAC
Source organism: Brevundimonas sp. (assembly GCA_046314055.1). Classification (GTDB taxonomy): domain Bacteria; phylum Pseudomonadota; class Alphaproteobacteria; order Caulobacterales; family Caulobacteraceae; genus Brevundimonas. Next base: position 643 of record JBKBXN010000051.1, on the reverse strand, counting down.
GTTCCAGCAGCATGGCGGCGCTGAAGGGCTTGGTGACGACGAAGTTCGCGCCGCAGTCGCGGGCCTCCGCCACCCGACCGCGGCGGATGTGGCTGGCGGTCATGATGACGGGCGTGAAGGCGTTTGGGTTAGGCCCAGAACGTCGCAGCCAACGCCCCAGTTCGAATCCGTCGATCTCCGGCATGTCGGTATCGACCAAAAGCAGATCGACCGGCTTTTCCTGAAGGATCCGCCGCGCCTCGACGCTTCGCCCGATAGTGAAGGCGGGGCGGACGCCGAAGCCCGCGAGGACACCTGTCGTAAGGGCCAGGGAGAATGGGGAATCATCGACGACCATGGTGATGGCGCCGCTCAAGTTGAAAACCGCGCTGTCCCTCAGAGAGTCGCCCGCCGCCATGCCCGCCAATGCTCTGTCCGATCAGACCGGCAGGGTCGCGCCATATGATGGACGGGCGATTAACGCCGTTCGGTCAGAGAGCGCCGATGGCGTAGAATCGGTCGGCGCGTCGGGTCTTGATCTGCTGCGGCGATAGGCCTTCGAAGGCCTTCAACTCTTCGGCCAGGACGTCGCCCACATTAGCCATGGCGACGTCGCGATCGGCGTGCGCGCCGCCGACGGGTTCGTCGATCAGACGATCGACGA
>JBKBXN010000050.1:0-16249 GCA_046314055.1 Brevundimonas sp. | reverse complement strand
AATGGCCTGGGCGACCCCGCCCGTGGTCGAGGCGGTTGACGCGACCGGGGCGGGCGACGCCTTCGTCGCGGCCATCGTTGTCGCTCTGCTCGAGGGGATGGAGTCGGCGCAGGCGCTGCGCTTCGCCTGCGCGGCGGGGGCGTTCGCAGCGACCCGCGCGGGGGCTCAGCCCTCGGCGCCGGAACGGGGCGATGTCGAGGCGCTGCTGGCGCGTTGAGGTCGAGGCTGGATCGCGTCCAAGCTGCGCCATAAAACTGTATCCACTTTGACACATGTTCGCCATGCCTCGCCTCGGCCTATTGCAGGAGGGCAATAATCGGGCACTGGTGACTCCCAGTTTCATTTGGGGAGTACACGGCATGATTGAACGTGGTGGAGTAGGTCGTCGTCGCTGGCTGGCGACGGCGTCGGTGATCGGGCTGATCGCGGCGGCGGGGACGGCGGCGGCGGAGGTGCCCAATGACAACTTCAGCCCGAACGCGCCGCCGGTGCTGGCCGATCCGGATGCGATCAACGGCATCGGCAATATCATCGTCGATACGGGCGGCGGCTCGGTGGGCGTCTGCACCGGCAGTCTGATCAATCCGCGCACCGTGCTGTTCGCGGCCCACTGCGTCAATGACATCCCCGACTTCGCCTACGGGTCCCTGGGGCTGGGCGTGCCGATCAGCGTCGGGTTCAAGGGCGACGCTTTCGACGGCCTCCTGAACTGGATCACCAGCGGCGACTACGCCACCAGCTATGTCGATCAGCACTACAACATGAGCCGCGTCCTGTACGATCCGCGCTCGCTGGAGGATGCGCAGGGCGGCGGCTTCTTCGAGGCCGATGTCGCCATCGGCGTGCTGGATTCGCCGGCCAAGGGCGTGCCGACCTGGGCCATGCTGTTCTCGCCGCTGACGGGCGACGAAGACCGGCATGTGATCACCGGCGGCTATGGCGCCAGCGGCACGGGATCGCTGGGTGCGGTGCAGGGCATCGATTTCCGCCGCCGCGCCGCCGAGAACATGATCGGCGCCCTGACGTCGCTGGATGATATCGACCTGTTCCTGTTCGGCGACGGCGCCCAGGGCGGGTTGAGCCAGAACCTCTATATGGTCGATTTCGACGATCCGGCCGGAACCGCGACCTTCGACTTCAACATCTTTGGGGACGACGTCGCGCTGGAGCAGGAAGGGATGACGGCCGGGGGCGACTCGGGCGGTCCCCTGATCCTGGATCGGGCCTTCGACACGCCGGTGATCGTCGGGGTGCTGTCGCTAGGCTCGCGGTATTTCAACGGCCAGGGATCGGCGAGCTACGGCACGACCGCCGGCTATCAGCCGCTGTATCTGTTCACCGACTGGATCGTCGCCAACAATCCCTACAAGTATGTGACCACGACGGGCGGCAACGGCGACTGGTTCGATCCGACCCACTGGGTCCAGATGATGGATCCGAACTACAAGATCATCGACGCCAACGGCAATCTGGTCACGGGTCTGCCCGACACCCCGGCCGAAGGCGTCGATTCGCGCGGCGGCGAGTGGGGCAGCATCTGCTTCTTCGGCGACTGCGTCGACGCCAGCGAACTGGCCCAATACAACAACGATCGGGAAGACGCCCTGGCCGGCGGCGTGCAGCCGGTCAACGCCGAGGTGACCGGCGGCCGCACCCTCGTGGATATGAGCGGTATCGTGGCCGGCGGGGCGGCCGGCAGTTCGCGCGGTGAGACCACCGCCGGCCTGGTCGTGCGGCACGAGGCCTCGGCGGTCGGCACGGCGCCGGGCGCGACCCTGCCGTTCGAGATCGTCGCGGGCGGACCCGGTTCGACGAATTTCGTGCCGTTCAACGTCCAGGGCGATGTGCTCGAAGGCGAGAACCCGCTGTTCTACGACGTCAATCTGATGTTGGTGGGTACGACGACGCTGAACGACGTCGCCGTCATCGACCGGTTGACGATCGGGACCAGCGGCGCGGTGTTGGACATCGGCGCCGACGGTCTGCTGTTCGCCGAGAACGACGTCAGCCTCTGGGCTGGTCAGCTGAACGTGGACGGCGCCCTGCTGACCTTTGAAATGCTGCTGGCGGGCGGGGTGCTTAGCGGCTCGGGCGTAATCGATTCCACCGTGCTGACCTCGGTCATGGGCTCCATCGCTCCCGGCGGTCAGGGCGAGATCGGCGAACTGACCCTGTTGAGCGATCTGGTGCTGGCGTCGGGCTCGCGCCTGTTCATCGACATCGACGGCGATCAGTCGGACCGGCTGACGGTGCTGGCCGACAGCTTCGAAGGTACGACCGGCATTGCGTCGCTGGGAGGTCTGCTGGGTCTCGGCTTCGTCAGTGCGCCCCGCTTCGGGGAACAGTATACGGTGCTGACGGCCGAGGGCGGCATAGACGGCGAATTCGACGCCGTGACCGATATCTCGGGCGTCCTGTATCCGGTTCTGGACTACACCGCCAACAGCGTGGAGGTGGAGATCGAGGCGGCGTCCTATATGGACTTCATCAATCCGAATTCGCGTGCGCAGCGGACCCTTGGCGGGATTCTGGATGCGGCGAGGGCCACGGACTATGCGGCCCTGGGCGACATCTACGCCCAGACCGATCTGTTGGAAGACGAGGCGCTGGAGGTCGGGCTGGAGAGCCTGTCGCCCTTTGCCGCCCATTCAGGCGTGACCATGCTGTCGGCCCAGACCGAGGCTCTGCGCGGGGTGGTGGACGGACGGATCGCGCGGGATCGTTCGGCAGGCGCGCCCGAAGGCCTGACCCTTATCGGGTCGGGCGTTGAGATCGCCTCGATGGACCCGGCGGCGACCGCAGCGGCGGCCGGCATGGCCACACGACAGGCGCAGGCCGATGCGCTGGAACGCGCGCGTTGGGGAGGTTGGAAGCAAGGCGTTTCGGCCTATTTCGGCGTGGGCGCCATCGAGGGCGAAGCGGCGCAACTGCGCGGAACCCTGGCCGACAGCCGCAGCGACGACCAGAGCGCCTGGTATGTCGTCGGCGGCCTGGAGCGGACCGTCGACGCCGTCACCTTTGGGGCCAGCCTGGCCTATGCCGAGGGCGAGTCCGACTTCGCCGAAGGGATCAGCACGGCCGACAGCCGTCAGGTGCAGGCGACCCTGTATGGGGCCGTCGATCTGGCCTACGGCGCCTATGTCGGAGCCAAGATCGGTTACGGCGCGGCGGACCTGGACACCGAACGGAGCTTCTCGATCGGCGGCGACAGCTTCCGTGCGGATGGAGAGACGGACGGCAAGGTCGTCAGCGGCGGGGCCGAACTGGGCTTCAATCTGGGGATGGGCGGGCTGAAGCTGCAGCCGAACATCGGGCTGAACGCCTATTCGGTCGACATAGACGCCTACCAGGAGACGGGGGGCGTCGCCGCTCTGACCATCGGCGACCAGTCGTTCGATTCCCTGCAGCACCACGTCGGGCTGCGCGTCGGCGGGGAGACCCGCAGCGGTCGCTGGCTCATCAAGCCGGCGCTGGACGTACGGTGGGTGCATGACCTGGCGGGTGACAACCGGAATGTGGAAGCGGCTTTCGTCGCCGCTGACGCCTTCGGCGGCGTCTTCGCCGGGGCCAGCAACGACTCTGAATGGGCCGAGATCGGCGGTTCGGTCGCCATCGAGGGCGACCGGTTCGGCGTGACGCTGAAGGCCGCGTCGATGGTCGATCGCGAGGATCTGGACTACCAAACCTATAACGCCACGGTGACGATGAAGTTCTGATCCGGGCGGTTGGAAACGGCGAACGGCGGCCTCGCACGGGGCCGCCGTTTTCTTGGGCGACGCCTGCGGGCGATAGAGTGATTGTGACAGTGTAACGTCAAAACGGGTTGGCGCCGGGCGGCGGGTGTCGTTAGGTCTCGCCCATGTAACTCGTGGGGGACTTCCGATGGTGATGCGCGTTCGTGGGGCCGGTGTTGCGCTGGCGGCGGTGTTGATGGCGTCGACGGCGGGGGCGGCGTTCGCCCAGAGCGCCAGTCAGACTGCGGCGCCGACGGTGTCGGTCTATCAGCAGCCGCCGTCGCCGATCGCGGACATTCTGGACGCCAAGCCGACGCCGTCGCCGATGCTGAGCCCGGATCGCAAGACCCTGGTGCTGATGGACCGGTCGAACCTGCCCAGCATCAAGGCCTTGGCCGAGCCGATGCTGCGGCTGGCGGGGGCGCGGATCAATCCGCGCAACAACGGGATGGCGGAAAGCCGGGTATCGTGGCTGACGGGGCTGAGCCTTCAGGCGGTGGATGGGGGAGCCGCGCGGGTTGTGGTCCTGCCTGCGGAGGCGCGGTTCACCGCGCCGCGGTTCTCGCCCGATGCGAAATCGCTGGCCCTGGTGCTGGACCGGCCGACGGGGCTGGAGCTGTGGGTCGTGGATGTGGCGACGGCGCGGGCGCGGAAGCTGACGGAGCCGGTGGTCAATATGACGGGCGGGTCGGGCTATGAGTGGCTGCCCGACAGTTCGGGCCTGCTGGTCGAGGCGGTTCCGGTTGGGCGCGGTCCGGCGCCCGATGTGACCATGGCGCCGACGGGGCCGAACATCGAGGAGACGGCCGGGCGGGTGGCGCCGGTGCGGACCTATCAGGACCTGCTGTCGAACCCCGGCGACGAGGCCCTGTTCGACCATTATTTCACCTCGCAGCTGACCCTGGTTCCATTGAACGGCCGTGCACGGACGATCGGGGCGCCGGCGGTCTATCTGGACAGCGCGGTGTCGCCGGATGGGAAATACATCCTGCATGAGATCGCCAAGCGGCCCTATTCCTATGTGGTGCCGGACGACCTGTTCCCGACCGAGATCGTAGTGACGGATATGAACGGGCGGGTGGTGCGGACCGTCGCCGACCTGCCGTTGCGCGACGACGTGCCGACCGCCTTCGACGCCGTGGCGCCGGGACCGCGTTCGGTCGGCTGGCGGGCCGATGCGCCGGCGACCCTGACCTGGGTCGAGGCCTTGGACGGCGGCGATATCAAGCGCGAGGCCGAGTTCCGCGACCGGGTCTTCATGCAGGCGGCGCCGTTCACGGCCGAGCCGGTCAAGCTGATCGACCTGAAGGAACGCTACGGCGGGATCGTGTGGGGCAAGGACGATCTGGCCATCGTCAACAGCCGCTGGTTCAACACCCGGCACGAGACGCGGTTCGTGGTCGATCCGTCGAACCCCGGCGAGGGGCGGCTGCTGCTCGAGCGGAACTATCAGGCCCGCTACGACAATCCGGGCCAGCCGGTGACCCAGCCCAATGCGGCGGGCCGGTCGGTGATCCGGTTCGATCCGCAGGGGCGCATCCTGATGTCGGGCGCCGGGGCGACGCCGCAGGGCGAGTTCCCCTTCCTGGCCGCCATGGACCCGGCGACGGGGCGCAGCGAGCGGCTGTGGACCTCGGCCGATACGGATTACGAGGCGGTGGTCGGCTTCCTGGATGCGGACGGCAAGCGGGTGGTGACCCAGCGCGAGACGCGGCTGGATCCGCCGAACCTGCAGATCCGCGACCTGACGACGGGCCAGACCACGGCCCTGACCCACTTCCCCGATCCGGCGCCGCAGCTGGCCGCGGCGACGCGCCAGTTGGTGACTTATGAGCGAGCGGACGGGGTCAAGCTGTCGGGGACCCTGTATCTGCCGGCGGGCTATGACAAGGATCGCGACGGGCCGCTGCCCATGCTGATGTGGGCCTATCCGGCCGAGTTCACCGATGCGGCGGTGGCGGGCCAGACGGTGGATGTGCAGAACCGCTTCGTGCGACCGGGCGGGTCCAGCCATCTGTTCCTGCTGACCCAGGGCTATGCGATCTTCGACAACCCCTCCATGCCCATCATCGGCAAGGACGGGGCCGAGCCGAACGACACCTATGTCGAACAACTGGTCGCCGACGCCCAGGCGGCGGTCGATGCGGTGGTCGGCATGGGAGTGGCGGATCGCGACCGGATCGCCGTCGGGGGCCACAGTTACGGCGCCTTCATGACCGCCAACCTGCTGGCGCACAGCGACCTGTTCAGGACCGGCATCGCGCGATCCGGCGCCTATAACCGCACCCTGACGCCGTTCGGCTTCCAGGCCGAGCAGCGCAACTATTGGGAGGCGACCGAGGTCTATACCGAGATGTCGCCCTTCACCTATGCCAACAAGCTGAACGAGCCGATCCTGCTGATCCACGGCGAGGCGGACGACAATTCGGGCACCTTCCCGGTCCAGTCCGAGCGCTTCTATGCGGCGCTGAAGGGGCTGGGGGCGACGGCGCGCTATGTCACCCTGCCGCTGGAGGCGCACGGCTATCGCGCGCGGGAATCCGTGGGCCATACCCTGTGGGAGATGACCCGCTGGATGGACCAGTATGTGAAAAACGCCCCGCCGAAACCGGCGGCGTGACTTCAGGGCTGGTGGTCACGGCCGCACCACCAGCCGCACCACCTCGCCGGCGTGCAGCCGGTCGAAGCCGGCGTTGATGTCGTTCAGGGGGATGACGCCGCTCATCAGACGGTCCACGGGCAGGCGGCCCTGGCGGTACAGGGCGACGTAGCGGGGGATGTCGCGGCTGGGGACGCAGGTGCCGATGTAGGAGCCCTTCAGGGTGCGCTCCTCGCCGACCAGGGAGACGATGTTGACGGCCAGGGCCGCGTCGGGCGGGGGCAGGCCGGCGGTGACGGTGGTCCCGCCGCGCCGGGTCATCTTCCAGGCGTTGTCGAGGGCGCGGGCCGAGCCGGCCATTTCGAAGGCGAAGTCGGCGCCGCCGTTCGTCAGGGCGCGGACCTGGTCGACGGCGTCGGGGTCGGCGCCATTTACGGTCTGGACCTCACCCAGAGTGCGGGCCAGGGCCAGCTTATCCTCGGACAGATCGACGGCGATCACCGGCGAGGCGCCGCAGGCCAGGGCGCCGAGAACACTGGACAGGCCGACGCCGCCCAGGCCGATGACCACGACGCTCTGGCCCGTCCTGACCTGGGCCGTGTTGACCACCGCGCCGACCCCGGTCAGGACGGCGCAGCCGAACAGGGCCGCTTCTTCGAACGATAGCGCGGGGTCGATCCTGACCAGGGAGCGGCGCGAGACGACGGCGTGTTCGGCGAAGGCCGAGCAGCCGAGATGATGATTGACCGGTTCGCCCTCGCGGAAGATGCGGCGGGCGCCAGACAGCAGTTCGCCCTTGCCGTTGGCGGCGGCGCCTGGCTCGCAAAGGGCGGGGCGGCCGCCGGCGCAGGGATCGCAGTGTCCGCAGGACGGCATGAAGACCATGACGACATGATCGCCTACGGCCAGGTCCGTGACGCCGTCGCCGAGGGCTTCGACCACGCCTGCGGCTTCATGACCCAGGGCCATGGGCAGGGGGCGGGGACGGTCGCCGTTGATGACGCTGAGATCCGAGTGGCACAGGCCCGCGGCCTTGATGGCGACCAGAACCTCGCCGGGGCCCGGCGGATCCAGCGTCACGGTCTCGACGGAGAGGGGGCGGCTGTCGGCGTAAGGGTGCGCGGCGCCCAGGGCGGACAGAACGGCGGCGCGGGTCTGGATGCTCATGGTCAAGCCTTCGTCATCTACCCGGTATCGATAGGCGCTTGACGCAACGTCGTCCAAGCCCGAGCGTCGGGGTGAAGGCGACGCGGACTGTCGCCAGGGAGAGGACGACTGAAGATGCCCAAGAGCAATTTGGGGCCCTTGGCCGAACGCGCGACCTACAAGGCCTTCCACATGGTCTCGACGCGCTGGGCAGACAACGACCAGTACGGCCATATCAACAACGCCAAATTCTACGAGTTCGTGGACTCGGCGGTGAACGCCCATCTTATGATCGCCAATGCGCTGGACGAGTCCATCGGCCTGGTGGTGGACAGCGGCTGCCAATACACCTCGGCGCTGAAATTTCCCGATGTGATCGAGGTCGGGATCAAGGTGGACCGGATCGGCACCTCCAGCGTCAGCTACGGCTTCGCCGTGTTCAAGCGCAGCGCCGACGTGCCCGCCGCCGTCGGCCATTTCGTCCACGTCTATGTCGACGCCGAGACCCGCCGACCCAAGCCCCTGCCCGCCAAGCTGAGGGCTGTCGTCGAGAACCTCAAGGTGGGGTGAGGCTTGCAGACCCTCTGCCGCTAGCGGGAGAGGCGGACCAGCGCTCGTGGTCGCGCATTACCGAAGCTTCATTGGTCATATGAAGCGCAGCGTGTTCGGGTGTCGGTGCACCAGAGGAGCCCGCATGACGTTTCGCCTCCTTGTCGGCTTGGCCATGGCGGCGGCGGTGGCCGGCGTCTCTCTCGCCGCTTGTTCCGCCAAGCCCCTCCACAGCGAGGCCTCGCCGGGGCGACGACAGGCAGTCGCGCACCTGAGCGAAGCAGCGATCATGGCGGCGGTCACGCCAGAGGTGACGCTGCTGATGGCGGATCCGAGATATCAATCTGTATCGGGCGCCGTTGTCTATGCGGGGCGGGTTCACACCTTCCACTATGGTCTGTTGCCGTCAGGGAGCGCTCCCGACGACCAGACCCTGTACGAGATCGGCTCACTGACCAAGACAGTCACCGGCCTGCTGCTTGCCCAGGCGGTGCTCGAGGGAAGGGTAGAGTTGGACGTCCCTGTGGCGCGCTACCTCCCGGAAATCGATCCATCGAGGCTCGGACGCAACGGCAAGTCCATCACGCTTCGTTACCTGGCCACACATATGTCCGGGCTGCCGATGTTGCTGGCCTGTGAAGACCTGCCCACGGCGCGCCTGGCCTGTCTGGCGGGCCATGACGATCAGGATTTCATCGCGCGTTTGGCACGGGTCGAACTCCAGTCCGACCCGGGCGAAACATACCTTTACAGCAACGCCGGAGCCCGACTGGTCGGCCTGATCCTGGAGAGCGTCTACGGCGCCCCTTACACTGACCTGGTCCGACGGTTTCTTCTCGCACGCGACGGGCGGATGGATATTCGCTGCGGGTACGCGGTCGAGACCAAGACGCGTCTTGCTGTGCGGGAGAACGTCGCGGCGAGCTGCGACGGGGCCGGCGGATTGGTCGCCTCTACCGCGGACATGGGGCGTTATCTTGCCCTATACCTCGGCGATGGGGACCCAATAGCCGCTCAGGCAACGACGTCGCTGTTTCAGGATGGCCAGTTCGGTCGCGCATATTTCTGGAATACCTACAGGCCCGAGACCGAAGGGCAGCTTTACCATGGCGGCGGCACCTTCAATACTTCGTCCTGGATTTCAATCTATCCGCGCCACGGACTAGGCGTCTTTCTCGTCACGCCAAATGTGGTGGAGGGCGCGCAAGGGGCTTTGAACGAACGGGCTAACGCCATCGCCGATCGCATCCGCCTAGAGGTCCGTGAACCGGTCCGGTGAAGTTGCGTGGGCGTAAATTCTAGGCGGGAAGCAAGACGTCGCCTAGCCTCAGCGTCCAACTGACCCGTCAGGAACAGCACGCCGCCATAGCCATCAGCCGCTTCTCGTGAGAACGTTCCCAAAAAGGAGCGTGGAGGAACGCCATGAAGACAGCCAAAAAGGTCGGATGGATCGCGGCCCTGGCTGCGACGGCGATGCTATGCGCGCCCTGTGCGGCCGAGGCCCAGACGGGCGGTTTCCTGCGGGCCGAGGGAACGCGGATCGTTGATGAGGCGGGCGGGCCGGTCATTCTGCGCGGCATGGGGCTGGGCGGCTGGGTGCTGCAGGAAGGCTATATGCTGCAGCTGGGCGCGCTGGGTCCGCAGCATGTGATCCGGGCGCGGATCGCCGACCTGATCGGCGAGGAAAAGACGGACGTCTTCTACGCCGCCTGGCGCGCCAATCACACGACCAAGGCCGACATCGACGCCATGGGGCGGTGGGGCTTCAACTCGGTCCGTCTGCCGATGCACTACGACCGGCTGACCCTGCCGGTCGATCAGGAGCCGGTTCAGGGCCAGGACACCTGGAAGGAAGAGGGCTTCGCTGAGATCGACGCCCTGCTGGCCTGGGTCAAGGCCAACGGCCTGTATCTGATCCTGGACCTGCACGCAGCGCCGGGCGGGCAGGGCGGCGACCTGGCCATCTCGGACCGGGATCCATCAAAGCCGTCGCTGTGGGACAGCGTCGAGAACCGGCGCAAGACCGTCGCCCTGTGGCGCAGGCTGGCCGAACGCTACGCCGATGAGCCGGCGATCGGCGCCTATGACCTGATCAACGAACCCAACTGGGACTTCGAGAAGCCCGGCGGCGGTCACGGCTGCGAAGAGACCACCAACGCCCCGCTGCGGTCGCTGATGATGGAGATCACGGCGGCGATCCGCGAGGTCGATCAGCGGCACATGATCATCATCGAGGGCAATTGCTGGGGCAACAACTATCGCGGCGTCACGCCCCTGTGGGACGACAATACCGCGATCAGCTTCCACAAATACTGGAACGCGACGGACCGGGCCTCGATCGCCGATATCCTGCGGCTGAGGGACGAGACCAACGCGCCGGTGTGGCTGGGCGAATCCGGCGAAAACTCCAACACCTGGTTCACGCAGACCATCGCCCTGGTCGAGGGCGAGGGGATCGGCTGGGCCTTCTGGCCGCTGAAGAAGATCGGTTTCAACCAGCCGCTGGAGATTACGCCGAACCCGGGATGGCCCCGGTTGGTCGCCTATCTGACCGGCAAGGGGCCTCGGCCGTCAGCGGCGGAGGCGCAAGAGACGCTGATGCGGCTGGCGACCCACGACATCCGGTTTGAGAACAATTTCGAACATCGCGACGTGATCGACGCCATGCTGCGCCAGCCCCATTCGGACGCGGCGGTCCCGTTCGTCGCGCATCGAGTCGGGGTGGACGGCGGCGTGATCCGGGCGGCCGACTATGACCTGGGTCGGTCGGGCGTGGCCTGGGCGGACGTCTATGAGTCCGACACCGACGGGCCGGGCGAGCGCGTGCCCTGGTGGAACACCGGCCGGACCTGGCGCAACGACGGGGTGGACATCGCCTTGGTGGAGGGGGAGCCGGCGGTCGCCGAGTTCGAGACCGGCGAGTGGCTGCGCTACACGATTGAAGCCGATGCGGCAGGGGCGCGGACCCTGGCGGTGGTCGGTGCGGGCGGACGGGTGTCGGTGGCGTTGAACGGGGCGCCGCCCGTCTCGCTCGATCTACCGGCGGGTCCGGCGGCCGGCGTCGCGACCTCCGTCGGCCTGCCTTTTCTGGCGGGAACGAACACGATCATCCTGAGGGCCGAAGCCTGCGAGGCCTGCAAGGTCGGCCTGTTGCAGGTGGGGCCTCGTTCCTGAGCCGCATTGCCGAAGCTTCACTTGATGCGGACGCCGTGTCGATAGCGTCCGCCTGTCCTTGAATTTGGGGGCGGGCGGAGGATGGGCGATGCGGCGATGGATCGTGGGGCTGGCGGTGCTGGCCGTGGCGACCCCGGCCGCTGCGGCGCCCGAGACCTGGCTGATGTCGGTCGATCGGTGGGGCAACGCGGAACATACGCTGCTGACGCTGGAGTCGAAGGATGGCGTGCTGTCCGGCCGGTTCGGCCACTGGGCGTTGGAGGGACGCAAGACCGGCGACCGCCTGGTCTTCGCCGCGACCGACAGTCACGGCGTGCCCTATAAATTCCAGGGGACCGAGGTGGACGGGGTCCTGACCGGCTGGGCCGACTATCGCGACACCAGCTGGCGCTAAGCCTGGAAAAGGCGCGCCTGCGCGACGTTGCGCGCAGGACGCCGGCGGCCGATTAGTCGTCCAGCCGGCCCGTCAGGAACAGCACGCCCACAGCGGTCAGGGCGCCCAGGGTGAAGGCGGTGAGGATCGAGCCGGTGGCGACGGCGGCCGAGACGGTGACGGGGCGGGTCTCGTACCATTCAACGATGTCGGCCTCGTGCAGGTCGTCGTCGGCGCGGCCCTCGGCCTCATAGATGTCGGCGGTGTTCATCGGGGGCTCCATAGCAGCGTCCCGGATCAATACGCCCAAACGGTCGAGGTTCCACCCCCGAAGCTCATCGCGCCCGCCCGTCGTGTCCGGCCATCGTGCCCGCCCATCGTGACAGCCCGCCGCGCATCGGCTAGGAGGCGCGGCTCAGGTTTCAGACTCTCGAAGACGATCCCCATGGCCGGCCACTCGAAATTCAAGAACATCATGCACCGCAAGGGGCGCGCCGATGCGGTGCGTTCCAAGCTGTTCTCCAAACTGTCGCGCGACATCACGGTGGCGGCCAAGTCGGGCCTCCCCGATCCGGCAGCCAACCCGCGCCTGCGCCTGGCGGTCAACAACGCCAAGGCCGAAAGCCTGCCCAAGGATGTGATCCAGCGGGCCATCAACAAGGCCTCGGGCGGCGACGTCGATACGATGGAAGAGATCCGCTACGAGGGCCGGGGCCCCGGCGGCGTCGGCATCATCGTCGAGGCCCTGACCGACAACCGCAACCGCGCCGCCTCGAACATCGGCGCGGCCTTCAAGAAGAACGGCGGCGCGCTGAGCGAGATGAACTCGGTCGCCTTCATGTGGGATAAGGTCGGCCAGATTATCTACAAGGCCGAGGCCGGCACCGAGGACGAGGTCATGGAAGCCGCCATCGAGGCCGGCGCTCAGGACGTCGAGAGCGACCTGGTCAAGCCGGACATCTACGAGGACGCGCCGGGCCACACGATCTGGACCGCCTTCGAGGACCTGAACGAGGTCGCCGAGGCCATGTCCAAGGTGCTGGGCGACCCCAAGTCGACCGCCATCGTCTGGAAGCCCCAGTCGGAAGTGACGGTCACGGGCGAGGCCGTGGGCACCCTGTTCAAGCTGCTGGACGCGCTGGACGCCGAGGACGACGTGCAGAACGTCTATTCGAACGAGGATATTTCCGACGAGGACGCGGCCAAGTTCGCAGGATAACAAGTCCACCGGATAATACTTATACCCGGCTGATCGACGAACGCAGGTCTCGACACCTTGGCAACCCGCGATTAACGTCTTGTTAAGGACGGTGAGCGGTTCGATTCGCCTTTCGAGGCCAGAATTGAAGACGCCCGCCGCGAAGCGAGACATCGAGGCGGGCACGATCATGAAACTGACCAGAATCGACAGGGTGCTGTCGCGGGGCGGTAAGGCCGAACAGAACAAGGATGCGCCGATCATGCTGGATCGTGCGTCGGAACAGGACGTCGCCGGCCTGATCGGCGAACGGTTCGAGACGATTCAGGACAGTCTCGATCAGCTGTCGGAAATGGCGCAGCGCTTCGGGACGTTCGAAAACCTGCTGGGTCAACTGCGCGAACCGCTGGACGCCGAGTTCAAATCGCGGCGCGACAGCCACATCGAACTGGTCAATCTGCGCAACGCCAATGCGTCGACGATGAGACAGGTCGGGGCGCTGAACGCCGAGGTCCGCAAACTGTCGGACGCCCTGGCCGAGTCCGAGTCCAAGGCCGACGATCTGGCGGCGCGCGGCGGCGAGGCCACGAACAATCTGCAGGAAGCGCGCGTCGAACTGGGCCGTCTGCGTAGTGAACTGGCCCAGGCCGCGACCCGGTTGGAAGGCCTGGAGACGGCTGAACGGGCTTCGGGGCAGCGGATCCGCGAGCTGGAGCAGGACCAGGAGTCGCTGCGCAATCAACTGAAACAGGCCGAGGCCGGCCGCGCCGAATCCGACAAGACGCGCGGTCAGGTCCAGCGCGACCTAGCGCTGGCGCTGGAAGAGAACACCGCCCTGCGCCGCCGGGTCGACGAGGTCGGCGCCGAAGTGGCGGGTCTGGCCCGCACCGCCGCCGCCGGCGAAGGCCAACTGGCCACCGAACGCGCCCGCGCCGCCTCCGAACAGGCCGAGTCCGCCCGCGCGATCCGTTCGCTGGAAACCCAGGTCGAAGCCGCCCGCGCCGAGATCGCCGCCCTGACCGCCCGACTGGACACCGCCACGGCGCGCGCCAATGGGCTGGAAGTGCTGAACAGCGAACAGGCGTCGCGCCTGAACGAGTTGCAGACCGGCGCCCATGCCGTCGAACGGCGGGCCGACACGCTTCAGGTCGCGTTGGACCGCGCTGTGGAACGGGTCCGCACGCTTGAGATCGAGACCGAGGAATCGCGTCAGCGCCAGGCCTCGATGGAGGTGGCGCGCGTCGCCGCCGTCGATCGCGCCGAGGCCTTGACCAAGGCGGCCATGGCCCACGACAAGGCCATCGCCCGCGCCGAGGAACGGACCGCCAAGCTGCAGGCCAAGCTGACCGCCGCCCAGGACGAGCACGAGGCTCGCGCCCAGACCCTGACCCAGCAGATCAGCGCCCTGCGCGAGGATCTGGAAAGCGCCCGCGCCGAGGGCGCCATGTCCGCCGCCGCCCTGGACGCCGCCCGTCGTGGCCGTGGCGGTCGCGCCACCATCGCCGACGCCGCCGCCCAACTGCAGGCCATCGTCGGCTAAACGCGATCGACTGATCGGCGTGGGGGCGGGGCCCCCGCCGACAAAGGGGATTTCGGCGGGGACCGCGAGACCCGCCGACCCCGGCGGCCGCCCTGGCCGCCAGGGCGGATGACGTTCGGGTCGCAGAGACGACGACCGCCCATGGACATCACCCAGCTGATCCTCGACGACCACGCCGAGCAACGCCGGCTGTTCTCGATCATCGAACAGATCGAGCCGAAGGACGTCGAGGCGTTGAGCGCGGTCTGGCTGAGACTGTCGGCCTTTCTGGACGTCCATGCCGAGGCCGAGGAGCGGTTCTTCTATCCCGACCTGATGAAGCTGGGCGAGGGCGCCAACGACGCCGACGACGGCACGGTCGAGGGTGAGACCGAGGACGCGATCGAAGATCACAACAAGCTGCGCGACGCGGTCAAGGCCGTGGAGGCGCATGAGGTCGGCAGCCCCGATTGGTTCGCGGCTGTGGGCGAGGCCAATGTGGTCAACTCCAAACATATGGGCGAGGAGGAGCGGCAGGGCCTGACCGACTTCCGCCTGAACGCCGACGTGGCGACGCGACACGCGCTGGCGGTGAAGTTCGCCGCCTTCGAAGCCGAGCACATCACGGGGGTGAAACCGGTCAACAAGGACCCCGAGGCCTATGTCGAGGCGCACGGCTGAGCTTGGCCGACTGTTGCATTTCGGCGGCTCGTGAAGTGAAGTTCCTCTTGTCCGTCGAGGGAACGGCGCGGGGAGGTAAAGCGATGAAGCCTATGCGTCATCGAGGGTGGGCCGCCGCAATCATCGGATTGGGGGTGCTGGCGATCTTAGCCGTAGTCGTGGCTGCCTTGCTTGGAGTGGGCGGCTTCAACTACGTCGACGAAACCGTCGAGATACAACTGGTTTCTCCCTCTTAATACGCGGCCGGCGGACCAGCGTGGAGCCATGTCTGGCGCGACCCGCCAAACCGAATCCAGACGAGGCTTGAAACCGTTCATTGCCCGATAACCCTCTTTGCGGCATGAGGGGAACGGATGGCGAACGAACCTGTCAGAATCATCGGGCTGGACCCGGGTCTGCGACGCACCGGCTGGGGGGTGATCGTCTCCGACGGCGCGCGTCTGAGGTGGGTGGCGCACGGGGTGGTGGCCCCGCCTGAGGCCGCGCCTTTTTCGGAACGCTTGCTGTTCCTGTTCGAGGCCCTGGGGACGATCTGCGCCGACCACGGCTGCGAAGAGGCGGCGGTGGAAGAGGTGTTCGTCAATGTGAACCCGTCCTCGACGCTGAAGCTGGGCCACGCCCGGGCGGCGGTGATGCTGGCCCCGGCCAAGCTGGGCCTGGCGGTCGCGGAATATTCGCCCAATCTGATCAAGAAGGCCGTGGTCGGGGCGGGCCATGCGGACAAGAGCCAGATCGCCTTCATGATCAAGCGGCTGTTGCCGACGGCCGGCGACGTCAAGGCGGACGCCGCCGACGCCCTGGCTGTGGCGGTCACCCATGCGCAACTGAGGAAGCGGTCCTTGTTGGAAGCGATGCACCGGGGGGCGGCGTGATCGGTCGTCTGAGAGGCGTGCTGGCCGAGGTCGGGGAGGCGGACTGCCTGATCGACTGCGCCGGGGTCGGCTATGTCGTGTCGTGCGGGGCGCGGACCCTGGGGCGGCTGCCGGCGCCGGGCGACGAGGCCACGGTCCATGTCCATTCACAGTGGAGCGAGGACGCCGGGCCGCGCCTGTATGGATTTCTGACGCGGGACGAGCGCCGGGCCTTCACCACCCTGCTGGCCATCCAGGGCGTGGGCCCCAAGGCGGCGCTGGCGGTGCTGGACGTGCTGCCGCCGGGCGAACTGGCGGGTCGCGACCGCCGTCTGCTCCGCCGCCTCCGCCGCCGTGCACCCGCCGTCGACGACGGCCAGGAACTGCGCGTAGCCGATGGCGCGGGACGCCGTCCTGCCGCGCCG
>JBKBXN010000049.1:0-16311 GCA_046314055.1 Brevundimonas sp. | reverse complement strand
GCTGGCGGTCAAGACAAACGCCGCCCTGTTCACCGCCCGTGGCGAGGCCGAAGGCGGGGACGGCGATCTGCGTCTGACCTTGAACAAGACGGCGGCGGGCGACGTCCTGTCGCTGTTGTTCCAGAGCGGCTACGGCGGCCGGGCCGAGTTGGGCCTTGTCGGCGACGACGACCTCAGCCTCAAGGTCAGCACGGACGGATCGACCTGGCGCCGCGCCTTCGGCGTCGACCGCGCCACCGGTCGGGTCGCCTTCGACCGAGGCGCGACCCGACGCGAGACGACGGTCTTCGACGCCGACGGCGTCTATACGCCGCCCGCCTGGGCGCGGTGGATCGAGGCCGTCTGCGTCGGAGGGGGCGGTGCGGGCGGGGCGGGCATGGCCGGACCGGCCGGAACCGCGCGCTTCGGCGGCGGCGGCGGCGGCGCAGGCGGCTTGAGCCAGGCCGTCTGGGCGGTCGCCGATCTGGGGCAGGCTCTGGCGATCTCCGTCGGCGGCCGAGGCTTGACGGCGACAGGCGGCGTCGGCGGCCAGACGACGATCAGCCTGGACGGCGTCGTATTGCTTCGCGCCGGTGGCGGGGCTCGCGGCGCCGACGGAACCGCCGCAGCGGGCCAGGGTGGCGCAGGCGGCCTGGGCGGGCGCGTCGGCAACCCCGGCGGCGACAGCCGGACCACAGCCACAGCCTTCGCCGGCGGCGAAACCCTCTGTCCCGAGGGCTCCGGCGGCGGCGGGGCCGGGGGCGGGCTGAGCGCCGGCAATACGGCCCAGTCTGGCGGTTCCGGCGGGGCAGGAGGCTGGGCCGCACGAAGGGCCAGCGGCGGCGCAGCGGGCGCCGTCGGCCAGGCGTCCATGGCGCCCGGCCTGTCCTGGGTCGGCGGAGGCGGCGGGGGTGGCGACGCCTCCGCCACAGGCGCGGGCGCTTCAGGCGGCGCCGGCGCCCTGTTCGGAGCCGGGGGCGGCGGGGGCGGCGGGGGCCTGACCCAGTCGGGCGTCGGCGGCGCGGGCGGTGGAGGCGTGGTTCGCATCACGGCCGTCGGATGAGCCGGCGCCGCTATCTGCCCGAGCCGATCGAGGTGCTCGACCCCGAAGCCTGGGACGCGCCCAGGACTCTGAACGACATGGCCCGCCGCGCCCAGACCGGCTTCGACGGTCGATGCGATCGGCAAATTCAGGACAAGGAAGACGAGGAATGACCGGAACCCGAACCCCGGCGCCGAGCCGCGCCCGGAACGATACTCTGGCGGAAGGCCGCTGGCTGTGGCGCAGGCTATACGCCTTCGCCGTCAGCGCCGGACTGTGGCTTCTGCTGATGCGGACGTTGGCGCGGATGCCGCCCGAAATGCTGCCCAAGATCACGGACGGATTGATGGGGCTGCTTGCCCTGATCCTGATCCTCTATCTGGTGGCGCCGACGGCCGAACAGCTGGTCGCCCTGCTGGCCAATGCGCGGCTGCGTCTGACGAGCGGCCGCCCATGAGCGCGCGACTGTCCGTCCGCTCCCGGTCCCGTCTGACCGGCGTCCACCCCGCCCTGGTGACCGTGGTCGAAGTCGCCGCGGCGCGCAGTCCGGTGGACTTCATGATCACCGAGGGCCTGCGGACGCCGGCGCGGCAGGCGGGCCTGGTCAAGGCCGGGGCCAGCCGCACCCTCAAGTCCCGCCACCTGACCGGCCACGCCGTCGATGTCGCGGCCCTGGTGGACGGCCAGGTGCGGTGGGACTGGCCGCTCTACGGCCGGATCGCCGAAGCCTTCAAGTCCGCCGCGCGGGAACTGAACACCCCCCTCGTCTGGGGCGGCGACTGGAAGAGCCTGCGCGACGGCCCGCATTTCGAGCTGGACCGGAGGGTCTATCCGTGAGGCCCGCGTCGATCTTCAAGGCGCTGACGCCGCTCGGCTGGATCGTGGTCGCCGGAGCGGCCATCGGCCTCGTAGCGACGCTTCTGGGCGCGGGCCACGGCGGGGGAGGGGGCCGCAAAGGCCCAGGCGACGGCGCGTCGTCTCGAAGCCGAGGGCGCCCAAGTTGTCGCCTGCGAAGGCGCGCGCTGGCTGGCGCTCGAGGTCCTGCTGGCGGCGCGGGCGATGTCGAATGCGCGGGGCGAGCGAAGGGACAGGCCTCCGCCCTGATCCAAGCGGCAAAAACGACTCGGCAACTTGTGCCGCCCTACGTCGAAAATTGCCGGGGCCGGGCGCAAGTGGTTTGAGAAAAGGCAGTAAAATCAAAACGACGGCTGGCCGTGCCGCCCATTTCCGCCTGGCCCCACCCTTGCTCTTAGGAGGGCGGAGCAAAACGCTCCCGATGCCAAAACGGCGTCGTACATGCACAGAAGTGAAAGAGGGCAGCCAAAATGGCGAGCATCAATACGAATTACGGCGCAGCAATTGCGCTCCAGAACCTGAACAAGACCAATGCTCAGCTGGAAATGACGCAAAACCGCGTCAACACCGGCATGAAGGTCTCCTCCGCCAAGGACAGCGGCGCGATCTACTCCATCGCGACCGGCCAACGCGCCAATATGGGCGCCATGGAATCCGTGCGGGCGTCTCTGCAACGCGGCCAATCCATCGTCGACGTGGCCCTGGCCGCCGGCGACACCGTCACCTCAGCCTTGGAAGAGATGAAGGGCCTGGCCGTCAGCTTGGCCGGCTCCACCGGCGCCACCCAGACCTCTTATCTGACCGAATTCCGGGCCCTGGGCGCGGAAATCACCTCGGCCCTGGCCGGCGCCACCTTCGACGGCGTCAATCTGTGGACCGGCGCGACTGCGACCAACCTGATCAAGGACGTCAGTGGCGGCACGACCGCCATTGGCTTCACTGTCGCCGGCGGCACCGCCGCCGCGACGGCCATCACCACGATCACCAACCAGGGCATCGCCGCCGGCGCCGCCACCACGGGCGCTGTTGATGCGGCAATCACCGCCGTGACCGACGCCCTGTCGACCCTGGGC
This sequence comes from Brevundimonas sp., assembly GCA_046314055.1. GTDB lineage: Bacteria > Pseudomonadota > Alphaproteobacteria > Caulobacterales > Caulobacteraceae > Brevundimonas. The sequence goes on along the minus strand of JBKBXN010000049.1, from coordinate 13,362 downwards.
ACCCAGTCCAAGTCGGTCAGCCGCCAGGTCACCTTCGTCAACAAGCTGCAGGACGCCACAGAGAACGGCATCGGCAACCTGGTGGACGCGGATCTGGCCAAGGAAAGCGCGAAGCTGACCGCCCTGCAGACCAAGCAACAGCTGGGCGTGCAGGCGCTGTCGATCGCCAACTCCTCCAGCCAGTCCATACTGAGCCTGTTCCGCAACTAAGGCTCGTCGCCCTCGAGCATAGCCGTCTTGCCGGCGCGGTCGTCCGCCGACCGCGCCGCTTTTTTAAGCCGCGCTCGGCAAAATCTGCCGGGGTACGGGGCTCAATAGGCAGAAGTTGCCGAGCTACAGGGAGGGTGAATCAAAGGTAAACGTGATTTATCAATGACTTAGACCGACGCCTCTGGCCCGGCAATTGCTTCTTACCAACCGAGCAAAATGCTCCCTCCGCCAAAATGGCGTTGGACATCACGAAGTGAAAGGAACGCCAAAATGGCGAGCGTAAACACGAACTACGGCGCCGCGATCGCGCTGCAAAATCTGAACAAGACCAACTCGGAGCTGGAGCGGACTCAAAACCGCATCAACACCGGCATGAAGGTCTCGTCGGCCAAGGACAGTGGCGCGATCTTCTCGATCGCCACGGCTCAACGGGCCAACGCCTCCTCTCAGGACGCGGTCCGCTCGGGCCTTCAACGCACCCAGTCGATCACCGACGTGGCCCTGGCCGCCGGCGACACCATCACGACCGCTCTGGAAGAGATGAAGGGGTTGGCTGTCAGCATCGCCGGATCCACCGGCGCGGCCCAGACCGCCTATCTGGCGGAATACAACGCCCTGGGTCTTGAGGTCGCCTCGGCGATCACCGGCGCCACCTTCGACGGCACCAACAGCCTGACGGCGCTCGGCGCCAACGCCGCCATCACGGCGGTGAACACCGGCTCGATCGCCGCCGGCGCCGCCACGACCGCCGCCGTCGACGCCGCCATCACGGCGACGACAGCCGCCCTGTCGACCCTGGGCACCCAGTCCAAGTCGCTGGGTCGCCAGATCAGCTTCACCAACAAGCTTCAGGACGCTCTTGAAGCCGGCGTGGGCAATCTGGTGGACGCGGATCTGGCCAAGGAAAGCGCCAAGCTGACGGCCCTGCAAACCAAGCAACAGCTGGGCGTGCAGGCCTTGTCGATCGCGAACTCGTCCAGCCAGACCCTGCTGAGCCTGTTCCGTTAAGGCGATAGGCCGGGGCGGTTCACGCCGCTCCGGTTCTTCGCTCTCGTTTTTATCCAGAAGGGCGCGATTCTTTCGCGCAAGGAGCCATGGCTGAGAATGTTGCGATCATCCCCCCTGTAGGTCTCTTCAAACCGGAGAGCGCCGACAGCGCATCTGTGCCCCGTCCACAGCAAGCGCCTCAAACCGAGGTGGCCAAGGTGGTCGAGCGGTCCGAGGCGAACAAATACCGTCTGACGATCGAAACCGCAGAAGACGGTCGCTTTGTCTACACGGTCAGCGACCCGATCACCGGCAAGGTGGTGCTGAAACTGCCGCGAGACGTCGTGCAGAATCTTGCAAAGGACCCTGAATACAAGGGCGGAAATCTGCTGAAAACCTCGATCTAGTCGAGGCTGTTCAGTCCGAATGAAGTGACGCCGCCGGCTTGCCGGACGGCGCAAACGTGGTTTCTTTGTCGTTAACCATACGCTCACGATTCATGGTTAATCCTGCAGGGAACAGAACGTCCGGGGCTTGAAGCCATGACCACCAGCATCCACACCAACACCTCGGCGATGATCGCCCTGCAGAACCTGAATCGCACCAACGAGCAGTTGGCGTCGACGCAGAGCCGGGTGAATACGGGCCTGAAGGTGCAGGGCGCCAAGGACAACGCCGCCGTCTGGGCCGTCGCCCAGGGGCAGCGCGCGGACAAGGGCTCGCTGGAAGCCGTCACCACCAGCCTGAATCGCGCAACCTCGGTCGCCGACGTGTCGCTGGCGGCGGGCGAGCAGATCTCGGACATCCTGCTTGAGCTGAAGCAGAAGGCCACCGCCGCCGCCGACCCCAGCCAGAGCGCGGCGACCCGCGCCTCCTACAACCAGGAATTCCAGTCTCTTCTCAGCTCAATCCAGTCGTTCGCGGACAATGCGATCTTCGACGGCGCCAATATCCTGGACGGAACCGCCACGACCGACCTGACCTTCCTGGCCAGCGCGGACGGCAATGAAACCATCGCGATGAAGCGTCAAAACCTGACGCTTGTGGGTCTTGGCCTAGCGGCCAACTCCTATGACTCCGACCCGGCGACGGCGGGGGTTCAGGCTTGGACCAACAATGCGGGCACGCCCGAAGACGAAACCCTGCTGAACGCCGCGCCGGACCTGCTGACGCAGGAAAAGGCCAAGTTCGCCCTTCAGCGCATCGACGACGCCATCGCTGTCGCGAGTTCGCGTCTGTCCGAGCTGGGCGCTCAGGCCAAGCAGATCGAACGCCACACCACCTATGTCGGCAAGCTGTCCGACTCGCTGGAAGCGGGGATCGGCAATCTGGTCGATGCCGACCTGGCCAAGGAAAGCGCACGCCTTCAGGCGCTTCAGGTCCAGCAGCAACTGGGCGTTCAGGCTCTGTCGATCGCCAACCAGGCGCCGCAGATGATCCTGTCGCTGTTTCAGAACTGATACCGCAGCTTAAGACTTCGTTATCGGGCTCCGCCGCATCTTAGCCGACGGAGCCATGTGAGATGATCAACAACAGCTATCTGCTGGGTCTCTACGGGATCACGACGGACACCTCGTCGCTGATCGGCTCGACCACGTCTGCTGTTAAGCCGCGAAAGACCCAACCCACCGCGCCCTGGGCCTCGACCGAAATCGCCTCGGCGCCCAAGGCCAGCGACCTGGTGCGGGCGGCTCTCGCCGGGCGACGGATCGTCAACGAAGGCGCGGTCCAACTGGATCTGTCGGGGGCGTCCAGCGACTATCGCAAGATGTTCGCCGTCTATCAGGGCCTCAACAGTCTCAGCGCCCTGGCGGACAGGGCGGGCGTCAAGGGTCTGACGTCGGCGGAAGCCGCTCAGGTGTCCAAACGCTTCAGCGAGGGCCTGGCCGAAATTTCGGCCTATCTGAAGACCGCAGACTTCGAGGATGTTCGGCTGGTCCAGGGCGTCTCTCAGTCGACCGTCAAGACCGGCTACGCCCAGGAACGGGCCCCCACCACTTTCACGACCCAGCCGGTTCACACCGGCCTCGCCACCACGCCCGTCGCGGCCTTCGACGGCGACGTCAAATTCTCCATGACCGCCACAACCGCGACCGGAACCCAGACAGTCGCCATGGACCTGTCCGAAATGGGCGCGACCGAAAGGTCGATGGTCAATGTCGTCAGCTATATGAACGGCAAGCTGGAGGCGGCAGGCGTCGCCACCCGCGTCAGCACCCAGTACATTCCCGGCGAGCCTAGGACGATCAAGTCCGGCGACAAGACCATCACCCTTCCGGCCGGACCTGACCAATGGGCGCTGAAGATTACGGGCGGTTCGGGCGAGACGGTCAGCTTCGCCGCGACCGACACCTCTGACGCCGTCTATGTCACCCAGGGCGCGGGCAAGGCCGGCGTCGGTCAGTTGCTGAAGTTCCAGGCCGAGGGCGGCGCGGCGCCCGCCGCTCAGCAGGGCGTCGACGATCCCTTCTGGGTCGAGGGCCGCGCGGGCCTGACCGATCTCCCGGACGGCGTCGAGACGGTCCGCTCCAGCGCGGTCGCGCCGGACGGCTCGGTCTGGGTCGTGGCGGATCTGAAATCCGGCGACGCCAATCAGCCGATCAAGGGCGCGCGCGACGTCGCCCTGATGAAATATGATTCCGCCGGCAATCTGGTGCAGACCAAGCTGCTGGGCGCCGCCTCCACCGCCAACGGCTTCTCCATCGCCATCGACGACGACGGCCGGGTGGCCCTGGCCGGTTCGGTCACGGGGGCGCTCGAGCCCGGCAAGAGCGGCGACAGCGCCGCCACCGCCGACAGTTTCGTCACCCTGTTCGACAGCACCGGCAAGGAGCTGTGGACCCAGCGCCGCGGGGCCAAGGCGGCCGACGAGGCGACCGAGGTCAGTTTCGGCGCCGACGGCGTGGTCTATGTGGCCGGCCGCTCCAAGTCGGCCCTGCCGGGAACCACGGCTCTCGGCGGCTGGGATTCCTATCTCCAGACCTTCGAGGAGAAGCAACTGACCGTCACCGGGCCCGAAACGGGGGTGAACGTCTCGACCCTGCAGTTCGGCACGGCCGGCGATGACTCGGTCCAGGCCATGACCGTCTCCGGGTCGGACCTCTACACAGCCGGCGTCGAGAACGGAAAGGCGATCGTGCGCCGCTTCACGCTGGACGCATCGGGCGTGCCGACCCTGGCCTCGACCCGTGACCTCGGTTATGCGAGCGGCGAAATCGCGGGGATTTCGGTCGAGAACGGCAAGGTCGTCGTGAGCGGCCACACCGACAATACGGCCCTGGACATCGCCACGGTGACCAACGCCCACGCCGGCGGCAAGGACGTCTTCGTCGCCACCCTGTCGGCCGATCTCCAGGCCTCGGGCGACGACCGCCTGACCTATTTCGGCGGGGCAGGGGACGACACCGCCGCCGATGTCGAGATCAAGGACGGCAAGGTCTGGATCACGGGCACGAACCGGGCCGAGGGCGCGGTCAAGGACGGCCCGACCTACGGCTATCTGGCCCGCATCGATCTGGCAACCGGCGCGGTCGAGAAGAACCAGACTTGGCGCGCCGCCGACGACCAGGCCAAGCCCACCAGCCTCAGCATCGCCTCGGGCGGCGCCAGCGTCCTGGACCGGCTGGGCCTGCCTCAGGGCGAGATCATGCAGGCGGACTCCAAGCTGCTGACCGTCAGCACGGCCGCGCGGGTCGGGGATCAGTTCAGCATTTCACCGGCCGGCGGCGGGCGGGCCGTGACCGTGACCATCGACGCCAAGGACACGCTTGAGACCCTGGCCAAGAAGATCGTCAACGCCTCGGGGCGTCAGCTGGACGCCAAGGTCGTGACGGACCTCAAGGCCGTGCCGATCACCCAGAGGCTGCAGATCTCCACAGCGGCGAACCGCGAAGGGGCGATCATATCGTCCGGCGCCGTCGGCAAGGACGCCTTGGGAGCCCTGGGCTTGAGTCCTGGCTTCATCGGTCCGACGACGGCGGACAAGGATGCGCCCAAGACCTTTGGCCTGGACCTGTCGAACAAGCTGAACCTGAACGATCCGGCCGGGATCAAGGCGGCCATCGAGGGCATAGCCGGCGCGTTTACGGCCATTCGCTCGGCCTACAAGTCCTTGGCCCCGACCACCGGCACGATCACCAACACCCAGACGGGCAATGGTTCGTCGACCGCCTATCAGCAGACCCAACTCGCCAATTTCCAGGCCGCGCTCAACCGCCTGTCGGTTTGATTTGAGCGCCATCGCCCTAAGCGACGGCTAGGCGGTTGACGCCCGGCGCCGGTTCCGGGTTATTGGGCGCCTCAGTTGCGAAAGCCCCTCATGGCCCTTCCGAACGACAACCGCGTCATCATCGCCATCGGCGCCGGTCTGGTGATCATCGCCGCCGTGGTGCTGGCCCTGATCTTCACCGGCGGCGGCGACAAGACGCCTGAAGCCCCGCCCGCCGCCAAGGGCGGTCTGACGGTCGATCTGGCCGACGCTCCCTCGCTGGAGCCGACCCGCGAACTGCGCTGCTTCGTCGATGGTCAGTTCGTCGGCATGGCGACCCTGGCCGACTGCGCTCAGCGCAACGGCCTGGCCACTGACGCCCTGGATGTCGGCATCGACGAGACAGGGGCCCTGGCCGCCGCCCCGACCGCCGCCTTCGCCCCGCCGCCGGAACTGCCCCCGGTCGAGATCGCCGAGGCGGATCCCATGCCCACTCCCGCTCCCGGTCCTGCCGCTCCGTCCAATCCCGCGCCGGCGCAGTCGGGCGCTCAGTGCCTGCGTCACTCCGGTTCGGACTGGCGCGTCCTGTCCAGCGGCATGAGCCTGAACGCCTGCGTCCAGGCCCTGTATGCCGGAACTTGCGTTCGTCCGGGCGACGCCCAGTATGGCCGCTGGGGCGATACGACGCTTCGCCTCGTCCCGCGTCGTGTGGAACAGTCGGGCGACAACAGCCGTTTCCGCACCCTGGCGGAGCAGGACCGCAACTGCCAATTCCCGGGTCTGAACTGATGCGCGCGCTCGCCCTTTCCGTTATCGCCGCCGCCGCCGCTCTGGGCGCCTGCTCCAACGCGCCGAAGTTCGAGTTCGAGCCCGGCGTCTGCTATTTCGTCGCCACCCCGGACGGCGAAGCGCCCCGCCTGCAGAAGATGGGCGAGAACGTCGCCCAGATCGAACTGTGCGCCGGTCAGCTGGAGGAGATGCGTCTGCGCTTCCTGCGTATGGGCGGCTCGAACCAGGAGGTGGCGGGCGCCTATCAGGGCCGCTTCATCTTCGTCGACCGCGAGGGCGTGAAGTTCGGCAAGAGCCTGACCGGCAGCCGCTTCTTCGCCATGGCCCGCACCGGCGACGGCCGTCTGGCAATCCCCGGCGCCATCCAGCGCGACGAGACCGGTCGTCCGATCGCGATCGCCGCCCCGCCGCCTGAGACCAAGTAGGGGGCGGGCGCTGGCCAAGGGCTTGCGGAAATCGAACAAAGGTGGAACAAACGGTTAATCCATCCACCGGTTTGGCGGGTCAGATGTCGAATGCGGCTGGCGGTGATCGACGGCGGCTCTAAGACATCCGGCTGAATTACGGAGCGGGCGAGGGACTCGCCGCTCCCTACGAGAAGGAAATTTCCATGGCGGGCAGCGTCAACAAGGTCATTCTGGTCGGCAATCTGGGCCGCGATCCCGAAATCCGGTCGATGCCGAACGGCGACCGGATCGCCAACCTGTCGATCGCGACCTCGGAAACCTGGCGCGACAAGTCCTCGGGCGAGCGCAAGGAAAAGACCGAGTGGCACCGGGTCGTCATCTTCAACGACAACATCGTCAAGGTGGTCGAGAACTACGTAAAGAAGGGTTCGACCGTCTATATCGAGGGCGCGCTCCAGACCCGCAAATGGACCGACCAGCAGGGCGTCGAGAAATATTCGACTGAAATCGTGGTCAGCCGCTTCAAGGGTGAACTGACCATGCTGGGCGGCCGTGCGGAAGGCGGCGCGTCGGGCGGCGGCTATGCCGGCGGCGGCGGCGGTCGCGGCGACGACGACTATTCCTCGGGCTTCTCCACCGGCGGCGCCAACAAGCCGAGCGGCCCCAAGGAAAGCTACGACCTGAACGACGACATTCCGTTCTAAGGTCGATCCGAACCAACCATGGGGTGGGGGCCTTACAGCTATCGTGAGGATCCCGCCGTCCCGGCCTTCCCGGACGACCGGCCCCTGGTCCTGTTCGACGGCGATTGCGCGCTCTGCTCCGGTTCGGCGCGCAAGATCCTGAAGTCCGACCGGGCTGGCGTATTCCGGCTGGCGCCGACGCAGTCGGCCCTGGGGCAGGCCTTGTTGACGCATTATGGCGTCAGTCCCGACGACCCCGCCACAATGTTGCTGATCCAGGACGGCGTTGCGCGCCAACGCTCCGACGCTGTCCTGGCCATCGCCGCCCAACTGCCCGCGCCGTATCGCTGGTCGAGCATCGGGCGGATCGCGCCACGGTTCATTCGCGACCGCCTGTATGATTTCGTGGCGCGCCGCCGTCGCCGGTTTCCCGGTCCGACCTGGTGCGCCCTCCCTCCGGCAGGCGTCGATCTGAAGGATAGAGTGCTGGGATGAGCGGTCGCGTGCTGGTGCTGGGCGCCAACGGCTTCATCGGCTCGCATGTCGCGGCGGCCCTGTCCGCCGAAGGCTGGCGCGTGCGGGCAGGCGCCCGGCGTATCGCCGAACCGTCCCGACGCGCCCCGAGCTTCGACTGGGTCGCGGCCGACTTTTCGAAACTGACGACAGCCCAGGCCTGGGCGCCGCTGCTGGACGGGGTGTCGGCCGTGGTGAACTGCGTCGGCGTCCTGCAGGACGGCAGCGGCGACAGCACCCGCGCCGCCCATGTCGACGGCCCGCGCGCCCTGATCGCGGCCTGCGAGGCGGGGGGCGTCGCCCGGCTGATCCATGTCTCCGCCGTCGGCGCCGATGAAGCGGCCGGCACCGACTACGCCCGCACCAAGGCGCAGACCGAACGACTGGTCGAGGACAGCACGCTCGACTGGCTGATCCTGCGGCCGTCGCTGGTGGTGGACCGGGCGGCCTTCGGCGGCACGGGCCTGATCCGCGCACTGGCGGCCTTTCCCCTGTTTTCGCCGGTCGTCGGCGGCGACCAGCTGTTTCGTCCGATTCCTCTCGGCGACCTGACCGCCGCCATCGTCGCGGCTCTGCGACCCGGCGCCCCCTCGCGCCTGACCCTGGACATGCCGGGGCCGGAGGCGGTGACCATGGCCCAGACGGTGCGCTTCTATCGCGGCTGGTTGGGCTTGAAGCCGGCGCCGGTGGTGGGCGTGCCCCGAGGCCTGGCCGCTCCCGCCCTGGCGATCGGCGATCTGCTCGGTCGGTTGGGCTGGTCCTCGCCGATCCGCACCACGGCCATGCGCCAGATGGACCACGACGTTTCCGGCAACGACAGCGGCTGGGACCAGCGGCTGGGCGTGTCGTCGCGCGGCTTGTCCCGCTTTCTGGCCGAGACCCCGGCCTCGGTCCAGGACGTCTGGCACGCCCGACTGTGGTTCGTGCGCCCGCTCTCGATCCTGACCCTGGGCCTGTTCTGGCTGATCACCGGCCTGATCAGTTTCGGCCCCGGCTGGACCGGCGCCGTCGCCATTCTGCACGAAGGCGGCTACGGCGAATGGGCCGGGCCGGTGGCATGGTGGGGCGCGCTGCTGGATGTGGTTCTCGGACTGGCCCTGTTCGTGCGACCGTGGACGGCGCGGGTGGCGATCTTCATGTGTCTGGCGACGGTCGGCTATCTGATCGCCGGCACGCTCAGCCTGCCGCACTACTGGATCGATCCGCTGGGGCCGTGGCTGAAGGTCCTGCCGATGATGGCGCTCTGCCTGTTCGTGGCCGCCACGGACGCCCGCCGATGAGTCTCTATTTCGCGCTGAAGATCATCCACATCCTGTCCGGCGCCGTGCTGTTCGGCACGGGCGCGGGCATCGCCTTCTTCATGCTGCGCGCCCACGCCACGCGCGACGCCCGCACGGTGGCAGAGGTCGGCCGCATCGTGGTCCTGGCCGATTTCGTCTTCACCACCAGCGCTGTGGTGGTCCAGCCGATCAGCGGCCTGGGCTTGATCCATCTGCAGGGCTGGTCCCTGACCAGTCCCTGGCTGCTGGCGGCCTATGGTCTGTATGTGTTCGTCGGCGTCTGCTGGCTGCCGGTCGTCTGGATCCAGTACCGGATGATGAAGCTGGCCGAGCAGGCGGCGGGGCAGGGGGCGCCGCTGCCGCCCGCCTATCATCGGCTGTTCCGCTGGTGGTTCGCCCTGGGCTGGCCCGCCTTCGCCGGCGTCCTGGCCATCTACTGGCTGATGGTCGCCAAGCCCGAGTTCTGAGGCCCTACCAGACCGCCTTGTCGAAATGGCGAAGGATAACCTGGTCGGCGGTGATCAGCCGGGCTCCGTCGGCCATGGCGTTGGCAACGATCAACCGGTCGAACGGATCGCGCGTCCAGGCGAAGCGACAGGCGGCCTCTGCGACGGCGGCGGTCGAGGCGTCCGACAGCGACAGGTCCAGCCGGTCTTGAAGATCCTGCAGCAGAAGATCGGCGGTCGGCAGCTTGACCCGACCGACCTCGATTAGAATTTCGATCTCCACCAGCACCAAGGGCGACAGACGCAAGTCGCGAGCCCGCGCCAACTGCGCCTGAGCCGGACGGCTGATCTGCCGATCCAGCCGATAGTGCAACGAGCGGACACGCCATTTGACGGGCGAAGCGGCTCTCGCCGTGCGATAGGCGGGCATGACCGCCGTCCCCCCTGCCGCGCCGCCCGCCAAGCCTCATGCCCTGACCGGGCTTGAGATCGCCGCCATCTTGGCGATCATCGTCGTCTGGGGCGTGAACAACGCGGGCGCCAAGCTGGCGACCGAGACCCTGCCGCCCTTGTTGGTCGGGGCGATCCGGTTCGGCATCGCCACCGCCTGTCTGCTCGTCTTCGTCCGGCCGCCTTTCCCCGACTGGAGAAGCCTGACGCTGATCGTCATCCTCGGCGGGCCGATCCAATATGGTCTGGCCTACACCGCCTACTGGATGGCCACCGACGTCAGCCCCGTGACGGTGGCCAACCAGCTTTGGATTCCCTTCACCGCCCTGTTCGCTTTCCTGATTCTGGGCGAGCGGCTCAGCAAGGCGGCCCTGATCGGCATGGGGGTGGCCTTCGTCGGCGTCGCCTGGATGACGCTGGACGCCCATGCGCTTCAGGACTGGAAGGCCATTCTGGTCGCCATCGCAGCGGGCGCAGCCTGGGGGGTGACCACGGTAGTCGCGCGTCGCACGACCTCGATCCCGCCGCTGAAGATGCAGGGTCTGCTGGCCCTGGGCGCCTTTCCGGTCATGGCCTTTGGCTCGGCCGTGTTCGAACATGGGCAGTGGGAGGCGGTGAAGGTCGCCAGCCCCATGGTCTGGGCCTCGCTGCTTTGGGCTGGGATCACCTCGTCGGTGCTGGCGACCACCCTGTTGTTCTGGCTGGTGCAAAGGCGAGAGGCGGGGCGGGTGACGCCCTATCTGCTGGTGACGCCGGTGGTGTCGATGCTGATCGGCTGGGGCCTGATGGGGGATGTGCTGACGCCCCAGATCCTGACCGGCTCGGCCATCACCATGGGCGGGGTGGCCTTGGTCGCCCTTGCCGAACGGGGCTTGCGTGCGGGCGCCGCCAAGGCTTGATCTAGGGTCGACGTTTCCGGAGCCGGCCATGCACAACCCCCTCGACCCCGATCATCTGTCTCGCCGCTGGCTGGGCCGCGGCCATGCCGAGCTGGACGCCGACGAACGGCAGGTGGTCGACAGCGCCGCCGCGCGCCGGCCGGTGTCGCGCGACATCAACGAGACCTTCGACGACCGCCAGAGCTTCGGCGACCGGCTGGCCGACCGTGTGGCGACCTTCGGCGGGTCCTGGACCTTCCTGATCGCCTTCGGCCTGTTTCTGCTGGCCTGGACGTTGCTGAACCTGGCCCTGCGGCGGGACGCCTTCGACCCCTATCCCTTCATCTTCCTGAACCTGATGCTGTCCATGGTGGCCGCCGCCCAGGCCCCCATCATCATGATGAGCCAGAACCGTCAGGCGACGAAGGACCGGCTGGACGCCGGCAACGACTACCAGGTCAATCTGAAGGCCGAGATCGAGATCATGGCCCTGCTGGAAAAGGTCGAACACCTGACCGCCCGCCAGCAGGAACAGACCGAAATGATCGAGCGGCTGTTGGCGCATAAAGAAGCCCGCTGAACCGAAGTCCAGCGGGCCGCTCTTTAAGCCTAGGTGAAGTTCTCAGCTCGCGCTCAACGCCGCGCAGGCCACCCGGTCGCCGGCGCCGCCGATGGGTTGGCTGGCGTGGTCGTCGGGATTGGCGTGGATGATGATCGCCGACCCGTCGGCGTCCCACAGCCACTGGCCCGGACCTTCCGACGAAATCCGCGCGCGGGTGGTGAACAGTTCGGCGTTCACCTTGCCGTCCGCGCCGGCGTAGACGTTCGGCAGGTCGCCGTCGTCCGGCCCAGCGGCGTTCAGCAGGCCGTGCGGCGCCTTGGGCTCGCCGTGGTTGATATGGGCGCCGGAAGAGGTGAAGGGCGCGGCGCAGGCGCCGGTCGCATGGATATGGATGCCGTGCCAGCCGGGCGTCAGGCCCGAGGCCTCGACCTTGATCACCAGGCCGGTCGGGCCCTGGCGCAGATCGACGCGGCCGATATTGGCGCCCGAGGCGTTGACCAGAACCGCCTGTCCTGTCGCCCCGACGGGCGCCCGTTCGGCCAGGGTTTGCGGGGCGTTTCCGGTCGCCGCGCAGGCCGCAGTGAAGGCCAGCGGGGAGGCTAGAACGACGGCGAAGGCGAGGGTCTTGGCGTGCATGTGGAAAGTCCTTTCAGAGACGGGCTTTCACGGCGACGTCGCTTTGCCACCGAGCCCCTGGAATGCTAGAAATCGTCACAGCGGATCACGTTCCGATTCCGGCCGCATAAAGCCACGCTTCATTGACCGACGACAGCTACGAAAACGCCGCAACTCCGATCGTTCCGGGAGGCGGCGGCTCCGATATTTCCACGATCACGATCGAGGACGAACTGAAGCGTTCGTACCTCGACTACGCCATGAGCGTGATCGTCTCGCGCGCGCTTCCCGACGCCCGTGACGGCCTCAAGCCGGTTCACCGTCGCATCCTGTATTCGATGCACGACCTGAACATGACGCCCGAGCGCAGCTATTCGAAATGCGCCCGCGTCGTCGGCGACGTGCTGGGCCGGTTCCACCCCCACGGCGACGCCTCGGTCTATATGGCCCTGGTGCGGATGGCGCAGCCCTTCTCGATGGGTCTGATGCTGGTCGACGGCCAAGGGAACTTCGGCTCGGTCGACGGCGATATGCCCGCCTCGATGCGTTATACCGAGGCCAAGATGGCCCCGGCCGCCGTGGCCCTGATGGCCGATATCGACAAGGACACCGTCGATTTCCAGCCCAACTACGACGAGAAGGAGCTGGAGCCCGTCGTCCTGCCGGCGCGGATCCCGAACCTGCTGGTCAACGGTGCGGGCGGCATCGCCGTCGGCATGGCGACCAACATCCCGCCGCACAATCTGGGCGAGGTCGTGGATGCCGCCTTGGCCCTGCTGGATGATCCGAACATCTCGGACGACGCCCTGCTGGACATCGTCCCTGGTCCCGACTTCCCCACCGGCGGCGAGATCATGGGCCGCACGGCGCCGCGCAACGCCCTGCGCGACGGTCGCGGCTCGGTGGTCGTGCGCGGCCGCGCCTCGGTCGAGGAGATCCGCAAGGATCGCGAGGCCATCGTCGTCACCGAACTGCCGTTCCAGGTCAACAAACAGACCCTGATCGAACGCATCGCCGAAATGGTGCGCGAGAAGCGTCTGGAAGGCATCTCCGACGTCCGCGACGAATCCGACCGCCAGGGCATGCGGATCGTCATCGAGCTGAAGCGCGACGCCTCCGGCGACGTGATCCTGAACCAGCTGTGGCGCTACACCGCCATGCAGAGCTCGTTCGGCGTCAACATGCTGGCGCTGAACCACGGCCGGCCCGAGCAGATGGGCCTGCGCGACCTGCAGAGCCGCTTCCGCGAGGTGGTGGGCGAGGAGACGCGCTGCCCGAACAAGACCTTCCTGGTGCGGCGCATCCTCGCGGCACTCGCCGCGCAGCAAACCAACG
>JBKBXN010000048.1:0-17229 GCA_046314055.1 Brevundimonas sp. | reverse complement strand
AGCGCACCGACCCGATGTGACGCCAGAGCGGCCCCGGATTTCGATCCGGGGCCGTTTTGTTTAGGTCAGCAGCGCCTTCAGCACCCCGTCCAGCACCGGCCGCCCTCGTGGCGTTGCGACCAGCCGGCCATCGACAACCGTCAGGAAACCGTCAGCGATCAATGCCGCCGTCGGCCCGGCGCCGACCGACAGCCCCAGGTCCGCCAGCAGCTCGACCGGCGCGCCCTCGACGGTGCGCAGGCCCAGCAGCAGCTTTTCCTCGGCCGCCCCGGCCGCGTCCAGCCGTTCCGTCTCCGTCGAGGGTCTTCCCGCCCCGACCCCGGCCACATAGTCGGCGATCCGGCGGTGGGCGACAGTGGCGGTGCGGGTCCCGTCCAGCGTCAGCCGTCCGTGAGCGCCGGGCCCCAGGCCCAGATAGTCGCCGCCGCGCCAGACATGCAGATTGTGGGCCGACCGCGCCGCCACGCCCCGCGCATGGTTGGACACCTCGTAGGCGTCGAAGCCTGCGGCCTCCAGCACGGTCTGGGTGGTCTCATACAGGGCCGCGGCCCGGTCCTCGTCCGGTGGGATCAGGGTCCCGCGCGCCAGGGCGCGACCGAAGGCGGTCGTCGGCTCCAGGGTCAGCTGATAGGGCGAGATGTGCTCGAACCCCATGTCCAGGGCCGCGCCCAGCTCCGTCGCCCAGTCGGCCGGGGTTTGGTCCGGCCGGGCGTAGATCAGGTCGATGGACAGGCGCGAGAACGCCCGCCCGGCCAGAGCGACCGCGCGCCGCGCCTCCGCCGCCGAATGGTCCCGCCCCAGGAACCGCAGCGAGGCGTCGTCCAGCGCCTGCACTCCCATCGACAGCCGGTTCACCCCCGCCTCCGCCAGAGCCGCGAACCGGACCGCCTCGGCGTCGGTCGGATTGGCCTCCAGCGAAATCTCGATCGGTCCCGACGGCGGGAACAGGTCTCGCGCCTGGGCGATGATCCGCGCCACAGCCTGGGGCGCCATCAGCGACGGAGTGCCCCCGCCGAAGAAGACCGACGCCAGCCGGCGCGGTCCCGTCAACGCGCGCTGCGCCCGCATGTCGGCCAGAATCGCCTCGACCAGCGCCGCCTGTTCCTCCACCCGCCCCCGGTCGCGCACGACGTTGAAGTCGCAATACGGGCAGATGCGTGAACAATAGGGCCAGTGGACGTACAGGCCGACGTCCGTCCCCGGATCCGTCCAGGTTTCGGGGGCGTCAGTCAATCAAGGCCGCCCGCAGCTTGGCGAAGGCGCGGGTGCGGTGGCTGATCGCCTCCTTGGCCGCCGGCTCCATCTCGCCGAAGGTCAGGTCGCCGCCCCCTGGAATGAAGATGGGGTCATAGCCGAAGCCCCGGTCGCCGCGCGGCGGGAAGGTCAGTCGGCCGTGGATCACCCCCTCGACCACCACGCACGGCCCGCCCGGCCAGGCCACGGCCAGGGCCGAGGTGAACCAGGCGCTCTTATCCGTCGCGCCGATCTCCACCAGCCGGTCCTCGACCTTCTTCATCGCCACGCCGAAATCCTTGCCCGGACCGGCCCAGCGCGCGGAGAAGATGCCCGGCGCCCCGTCCAGGGCGGCGACCGACATTCCGGAATCGTCGGCCAGGGCGATCTCGCCCGACCGCTCGGCGGCGTGGCGCGCCTTCAGCATGGCGTTGCCGGTAAAGGTGGTCTCGGTCTCGTCCGGTTCGGGCAGATTCAACTGGCCGGCGGTGAGAATCTCGTAATCTTCACCAAGAAGGGCGGCGATCTCGGGAACCTTGCCGGGGTTGTGGGTGGCGGCGACGATGCGCATCCCCTTGATAAGCTTGAGATTCATCGACGATCACGCCCCTGAAACAGTCTATTGCCAAAGTTTAATATCGTTAAACGATATGTAACGTGCTTTTCCGCACCGCACGGCCTATCTATTGATCGTCAGGAACGGGGGCCGCAACGTTCTGACCTTCCGGAAAAACCGGAACGATCGTGCGGAAAACAAAACCAACGGGCGATAATCGCCCAAAACAAAACGACGGAGAACCACAATGCATACGATGAACCTCTCGCTCTTCCTGGACAAGGTCGGCGCCGCTTTCGTCAACACGGTCCTGATCGCCGCCCTGCCGACCGCCCTGGTCGCCATCCTGGTTCAAGCCTTCTGATCGGGCCCAAGTCCACCCTTGTTTCGATCACGAGAGCTTTGACGACCTTGAATAAGACCGCGATGTATAGAGCTGCGCGTGGGTTCGCCGGACCCCGCGCGGCCGCCTCGCCCCTCCTTCCGATCTGAGACCTGTCGATCATGCGCCTGCTCCCGCCGCGAAATCCGCTGAAGCGCGACGCGGCGTCTGTCCCGACGGGGGCGCGCACGATCTCGACCCTGCTGAAATCCCTGGGCGTTCTGACCGCCCCCCTCAGGGCCATGGGGCCCGGCTCCGTCTCCAGCGTGCTGAAGGTGGCGCTGGACGTGGCCTATATTCTGCTCTGGCTGATCACCGGCGTACTGCTGCTGCTGCTGATCGCCGCCGTCTTCATTCCCCTGGATAATGTGAACATCACCGTCAGCGGCGACGAAGGCGGACGGCAACTGCCGTTGACGCGCACCCTGCTGCTGTTCGGCCTGGGCGCCGCCACCGCCTATTTCGGCGGTTTCATGCTGATCCTGCGCAGCCTGCGTCGGATCTTCCGCACCCTGACCATGGGCGACCCCTTCCATCCCGCCAATGTCCGCCGGCTGCGCCAGATCGGTCTGATCCTGGCGGTCGTCACCGGCGGGGTCTGGCTGGCCCAGGGCGTCGTCGCCGCCCGCCTGGCGCCGGGGGTGATGGATCCGCAAGGTCTGGGCGAACTGCTGACCCCCATATTTTCGGTCCTGATCGTCTTCGTCCTGGCGGAGGTGTTCCGCGAGGGGGCGCGCCTGCGCCGCGAATCCGAACTGACGATCTGACCCGTTTCCAGTAGGACTTCCTCATGGCCATCCGCGTCCAGCTTGATCGCGTCCTTGTCGAACGCCGCATGTCGCTGACCGAACTCGCCGACCGGGTGGGGGTGACGGTGGCCAATCTGTCGATCCTGAAGACGGGCAAGGCGCGCGCGGTGCGTTTCTCGACCCTGGACGCCCTGTGCCGCGAGCTGGAATGCCAGCCGGGCGACCTGTTGGTTCACGAACCCGGCCCCTCCGAAGCCTTCGAGGACGACGACGCGGCATGAAGCGCAAGGGCTCCGGCCGCGACGAGAACGGGCTGACGCCCGAGGACCGTCGCATCTGGACCCGTGTCACCGGCTCGGTCGCCGCCCCCCGCAGCCGCAAGCCCGCCCGGGTCACGCCGGGCGCCGAGGCGCCCGCCCATCTGGTCGTCACCCCGACCGAGCGGCCGCGCCCTCTGGCCAAGCCTTCGCCCGCCCGTACCACCGCCGTCGCCAAACCGACCGAGCCACGCCCGGTCGGCAACCGTCCCAAGCCCGCGCCCGAGGATCTGGAGCCCCGCCGCAAACAGCGTCTATCGCGC
The DNA here is from genome assembly GCA_046314055.1 of Brevundimonas sp. Taxonomy (GTDB): domain Bacteria; phylum Pseudomonadota; class Alphaproteobacteria; order Caulobacterales; family Caulobacteraceae; genus Brevundimonas. Next base: position 13,729 of record JBKBXN010000048.1, on the reverse strand, counting down.
GAGCGCGATCCCATCGAGGCCCGCATCGACCTGCACGGCTTCGGCCGGTTCGAGGCCGAGGATCAGCTTCGGGGTTTTCTGACATCCTGCCAGGCGCGCGGGATGCGGGCGGTCCTGGTCATCACCGGCCAGGGGCGGCTGGGCGGCGGGGTGATCCGCGCCGCCTTCGGGGAATGGATGCAGGCTCCGGGCCTGCGCGGCGTCGTGTCCGGCTTCACCGTCGCCCACCAGAGGCACGGCGGCAACGGCGCCTTCTACGTCACCCTGAAACGCCGGAGCTGAAGCAGGCCCTCGCCGCAGATAGACAAAGACCCGCCAGCGACGAAACGCGGGCGGGCCTTCGGATGGGACGATACAGATCGACCGTTGGTTTATTTCTTCGACAGGGCGCCGGCCAGGATGACGTCGATCTGTTTGCCCATATGGTCGGACAGGGCCTTGGCGTCCCATTCGTCATAGGCGGCGCGGCGATAGTTCGACAGATAGGCGTCCCAGATCAGTTCGACCAACAGACGGATGTCGGCGTCCTTGCTCAGTTCGCCCTTGGCGACGGCTTCCTGGAGGATGCCGCCGATGGCCAGCAGCAGGTTCTTGGTCGCGGCGCGGGCGCGCATTTCGGCGGCCAGGGGCTGGAACCAGGACCGGGCGACGATGGCCTGGAACAGGGGCAACTGGTCCAGAGAGGAGTGATAGCCGGCGCTGAGGGCGCCCAGCAGTCGCTGGCGAACGGGCTCGCCCTCGGGGGCGCCGGCCTCAACCACCTCGGCGAGACGCGACATGTCCTCGGTCAGGACGGCCTCGAACAGCTCGGCCTTGTCCTGGAAGTTGGCGAAGACGGCGCCGGTCGACATGCCGGCCCCCTTGGCGATGTCGCGGATCGTCGCCGGCTCATAGCCCCGCTCGGCGAACAGCGAGCGCGCGGCGTCCAGAACCTTCTGGCGTGTCCGGATCTTGGCGGCCTGGCGGCGGTTCAGACGGGGAGCGGCTTCGGTCGAAAGAACTGAATCAGTCATGAAATCAGGCTTTTACTCTACGCATTTTCGGAAGCCCTGACGGAGCCCGAAGTGGATTGGGTCGTCGCTTGAACTGCTGGCGAGACGTTCTGACTCTTCGCCCGCCAAACGCGCGATATCGAAGAGGGGCTTGCATCACGGAACCATGACGAAAATGGGTCGCAAAAGCTAATGTGGCGGCTAAGGGTGTGAATTCTAAGCTTAACCGTTCTGGTTACCTGTCCCATTCTGGGGCATTCTCAACGCGCGGGTGGTTCTACTGCGTCCCCCGGCGGGTATGGCGGCCTGAAAGGTTCTGCGGAACTGATCCCGCTTCTCGTGGATAGAGGCGAGCACCAGCCCCATGGGCACGCCCAGGTCGACCAGGGTGTTCTCCGCCAGCTGCAGGCTGGCCTCGGTCGTCTCCGGCACCGCATCGGTGACGCCCAGCGCATAGAGGCGCGCCGCATGCTGGTCGTCGCGCGCGCGGGCGATGACGATCAGGTCCTCGCGTAGGGCGCGCGCCGTCGTCACGACCTCATCCACCTTGGTCGGCGCGTCCATGGTGACGATCAGGGCGCGGGTGGACAGGACGCCGCAGTGGGCCAGCATCTCGGCCCGGCCGGCGTCGCCATAGAAGACGTCGAACCCGTCGCGACGCCCTGCGGCCACCGCGGCGGCGTCGGTGTCCAGGGCGATGAAAGTCTGGTCGTGTTCCTTCAGCAGTTCTCCGATCAGTCGTCCGACCCGGCCGAAGCCGACGATGATGACGGCGCCGTCGGCCTGTTCAGGCGGGGCGGCGCCCTCGGGCGTGGTCGGCAGGTCGGGGGCTTTTTCGCGCGACAGCCGCTGGCCTAGCAGGGCCAGAAGAGGAATGGAGAAGATGCTCAGGGTCGCCGACAGGGCGACGGTGCTGGTCAGGGCAGGGGGCGCGATCCCCTCGACCAGGCCGGTGGCGAAGACCACGAAGGCGAATTCTCCCGCCGGCGCTAGCACCAGGGCGGTTTCGATCGCCGGCTTGGGGCCCAGACCCCACAGCCGCGCCAGACCGAAGATGACCCCGGTCTTGACCACCGTGATAGCCAGGGCCAAGCCGAACAGCAGGACCGGATTGGCCGCGACAGCGCCGAGGTCCAGCCCCAGGCCGACCCCGACGAAGAAGACTCCCAGCAACAGCCCCTTGAACGGTTCGATGGAGACCTCGACCTCGCGTCGGAACTCGGTCTCGGCCAGCAGCACGCCGGCGACCAGGGCGCCGATGCTCATGGACAGGCCGCTGGCCTGGGCCGCCAGACCGGCGGCGACCACCACCAGCAGGCTGGCGGCGACGAACAGCTCGCCCCCTTGCGCCGACTTGCGCGCCCGGGCCACAGAGCGGAACATCGGCCGCAGCACCACCCGGCCCAGCAGGACCAGCAGCCCCAGGCCTATGGCGGCCGGCACCAGGGTGAACAGGGACCGCCCCAGCACCGCCGGATCCAGCGACCCGCCCGCCTGGGCGACCGCGGCCAGGACGCTGACGGTGATCAGGATGGGCGCGACCGACAGGTCCTGGGCCAGCAGGATCGCGAAGGTCGACCGCCCCACGGTCCCCCTCAGCCGCCCGCTCTCGGCCAGGACCGGCATGACCACGGCCGTCGACGACAGGGCCAGACCCATGCCCAGCACCGCCGCGCTGACCGGCGTCTGGCCCACCAGAATGAACAGGCCCGCCAGCACCAGGGTGCAGGCTACGACCTGCATCAGGCCCAGGCCGAAGACCAGTCGTCGCATGGCGCGCAGCCGCTCCCACGACAGCTCCAGCCCGATCATGAACAGCAGGAAGGCGACGCCCAGCTCCGACAGCTGCGCCAGCTGGCCGGGGTCGCTGATAGTGAAATAGGAAAGCCACGGAACTGCGTCCGAGAACCGCGCGAGCCCGTCCGGGCCCAGCACCACCCCAGCCGCCAGAAACCCCAGCACCGGGCTGATTTTCAGCCGGTTCACCAGGGGCACGATCACCCCGGCGGCGGCCAGGAAGACCACCAGATCCTTGTAGTCCCCGCCGTGACCCTGCATCCGCCCTCCGTATTCGGCATCTGACCCCGAACCACAGCCCGTGGCGAGAGGTCGCGCCCCTTTCATGAACTTTTTTTAAGGCGACAGCCCCGGACTCGGGTCTAGGGTCCGCTCCGACCTGCCCGTTTCGGGGGTGGAGCCTAGGATAAAGTGATGAAAAGACTGCTTATCGGGGCCGCCGTCGGCGCCCTTCTGCTGCCCGCAAGCGCCGCCTTCGCCCAGGACGTCGATCACGACCACGCCTGTATCGACGAGACCTGCTCGATCGTCTCGTTGTTCTCGGGCGAGGAGGCCGCAGCCGGCTGGCAGGGCGTGGACGCCCCCCGATACGGGACCTGGGGATTCGACATGGCCGGCCGCGACACCTCGGTGAAGCCGGGCGATGACTTCTTCCGCTACGCCAACGGCGCGGCCTTCGACAAGCTGGTCATCCCGTCCGACCGCACCAGCTACGGCTCCTTCGCCCTGCTGCGCGAACTGTCCGACAATCGGATGAAGGAACTGGTCCTGGGCCTGGCCGGCCGCACCGATCTGGCGCCCGGCTCGGACGAGGCCAAGGTGGCCGACGCCTATCGCGCCTATATCGACGAAGCCCGGATCGAGCAGCTCGACGCCCAGCCGCTGCAACCCTATCTGGCCGCCATCCGCGCCGCCGACAGCCACGAGAAGATGGCCGTCTATATGGGTCAGACCGTCGGCCGCTTCGGCGGCTCCTTCTTCGGCAGCGGCATCACCATCGATGCGAAACAGCCGACCCGCTACGTCGTGTCCACCGGCCAGTCGGGCATCGGCCTGCCGAACCGCGACTATTATCTGGACGCCCGCTATGCCGATAAGAAAGAGAAGTATCAGGCCTATGTCGCCGACATGCTGGGCATGATCGGCTGGGCCAATCCGGCCGAGACCGCCGCCCAGATCGTGGCGCTGGAGACCAAGATCGCCGAGGCCCACTGGAGCCCGGTCGAGAACCGCAACCGCGACCGCACCTATAACGAATACACCATCGCCAAACTGGCCCAGGACGCGCCGGGCTTCGCCTGGCAGGCCTATTTCGACGCCGCTGAACTGGGCGGCGTGCCGCGCCTGGTCGTGCGTCAGGACACGGCCATGCCCAAGATCGCGGCCATCTACGCCGAGACCCCGGTCGAACTGCTGCAGGCGTGGGAAGCCTTCCACACCGCCGACGACATGGCGCCCCTGCTGTCCAAGCGGTTCTCGGACGCCCAGTGGGGCTTCCGTTCGCGCGACCTGTCGGGCCAGCCGGAACAGCGCACCCGTGAGAAGCGCGCCATCTCCTTCGCCGAAGGTTCGCTGGGCGAGGCGACGGGCCGGCTCTACGTCGCCCAGTATTTCCCGGCCGAATCCAAGGCCAAGATGGAAGAACTGGTCGCCAATCTGCGCACCGCGCTGTCGCACCGGATCGATAATCTGACCTGGATGGGCGACGAGACCAAGGCGGCGGCTCAGGAGAAGCTGCGCAAATTCACCGTCAAGATCGGCTATCCGGACAAGTGGCGCGACTATTCGGGCCTTGAGGTTCGCGCCGACGACCTGGTCGGCAACGCCGTGCGGCGCGGCCTGTTCGAATGGAACTACGACCTCTCGCGCCTGGACGAGCCGGTCGACAAATCCGAGTGGGGCATGACGCCTCAGACGGTCAACGCCTATTACAACTCGGCCAATAACGAGATCGTCTTCCCGGCCGCCATCCTGCAGCCGCCCTTCTTCGATCCCAACGGCGATCCGGCGGTCAACTACGGCGGCATCGGCGGCGTCATCGGCCACGAGATCGGCCACGGCTTCGACGACCAGGGCTCCAAGTCCGACGGCGACGGCGTGCTGCGCAACTGGTGGACGCCGACCGACAAGGCCAATTTCGAGGCCCTGACCGCCCGCCTGGGCGCGCAATACGCCGCCTATGAGCCGATCGCCGGCTACACCATCAACCCCGGGCTGACGATGGGCGAGAACATCGGCGACGCCTCGGGCGTGGCCGTGGGTCTTGAGGCTTACCGCCTGTCGCTGGCGGGTAAGCCCGCCCCGGTGCTGGACGGCACGACCGGCGACCAGCGCTTCTTCTACGGCTGGGCCCAGGTCTGGCAGTCGAAGTATCGCGACGAGGCCCTGAAGCAGCAGGTCGCCACCGACCCGCACTCGGCGGCCCAGTTCCGGGTCATCGGCCCGTTGCGCAACGTCGACGCCTGGTACGACGCCTTCGACGTCGAGCCGGGGACCAAATACTATCTGACGCCGCAAGACCGCGTCCGCATCTGGTAGGCGACGCGTCTTCGAAAACGGAAAAGGCCGGGGTTCGCCCTGGCCTTTTTCATATGGAGACAGGGTGAAAAATCGGGCCCGAAATCTGTAGATCGCATCGAAAGAATCTACAGGTCGTGCATTTTTTGCGAGGCTCCAGGCGCGAAAAAGCCCGCTGCGGGGGATACATCGCAGCGGGCTTTCGCGCTCTTTGAAGAGCGGACGTTTCCTCCCCGAAACGCCTTCGAGTGCTGCGCGCTTGAGCAACGCTTGCCCTCGAGTGAGTTCATTTGACGCAACCCGGCCGGGGTCGTCAACGGGCGTGTGGCGGTGAATCGAACTTTCTTCGACTTATCGGCGATAACTGTTACCAGGCAGACTTATTTCTCGAAGCTTATTCGATAATGATCCGAATGGCGGAAACCATGTCGGCGCGGGCGATCTTCATCTGGCCCGGACGCTCGGCCTTCCAGGCGTCGTTGTCGGCGATTGCCGCAGCGGCGGCCCGGCCGGCGTCCAGGTCCTTGATGGTGACCTCGCCGGCGGCGATCTCGTCCCCGCCCAGAATGACGACGGCGGGCGATCCGCGCCGGTCGGCGTATTTCATCTGGGCCTTCATGCCCGCCCGGCCCAGATACAGTTCCGCCGCAATTCCTGCGGCCCGCAGCTCGGCGACTGCGGCCAGATAGTGGCTCATGTCGTCTTCAGAGAAGACGATGACCACCACCGGCCCGCGCACGGCATGTTCGCCGCCGCGTCCGGCCGCGCGAAGGGCCGAGGCCAGGCGCGAGACGCCGAAGGAGAAGCCGGTCGCCGGCACGCTCTGGCCGGTGAAGCGCGCCACCAGGTCGTCATAGCGTCCGCCGCCGCCGATGGAGCCGAATCGCACCGGCCGCCCCTTGTCGTCCACCGTATCCAGCAGCAGCTCGGCCTCGAACACGGCGCCGGTATAGTATTCCAGCCCGCGCACGATGGTGGGATCGAACTTCACGGCCTCCTGGCCGACCTTCATGGCGCCCAGCGCCCGGTCGATGGCGGCCAGTTCGTTCAGCGCCGCCTCGCCCGCCGCGCCCAGGTCGCCCGACCGCGCCACGGCCTCCAGCGTCTCGGCCCGCGACAGGCCGGGGGTGTTGGCTGACGCCAGGAAGGCTTCGATGGCGCCGGTCACCTTGGCCGGCAGCTTCGCGCCCTTGGTATAGTCGCCGGACTCGTCCAGACGACCCTCGCCCAGCAGTTGGACCACGCCCTCCCAGCCCAGCCGGTCGAACTTGTCGATGGCGCGCAGGGCGGTCAACCGCTGGCCGGCCTCGGTCACGCCGCCGGCGTCGAACAGGCCGTCGAACAGTTTACGGTTCGAGACGCGGATCTGGGCCTGGCCGGCGTCCAGACCGGCGGCGCCCAGGCCTTCGCAGGCCATGGCGATGATCTCGGCGTCGGCCTCGGGCCGGTCGGAGCCCACCGTGTCGGCGTCGCACTGCCAGAACTCACGGAACCGGCCGGGGCCGGGCTTTTCGTTGCGCCACACCGGGCCGTAGGCGTAGCGGCGGAACGGCTTGGGCAGGGTCTCCCAGGTCTGGGCCGCGAACCGGGCCAGGGGGGCGGTGTGGTCGTAGCGCAGAGCCATCCATTCGCCCGGCTCGTCCGAACCCGCATCGTCCTGAAGCGCGAACACCCCTTCGTTGGGGCGGTCGGCGTCGGGCAGGAATTTGCCCAGGGCGTCGGCGTATTCGAAGGCCGGGGTCTCCAGAGGCTCGAAGCCCCAGCGCTCATAAACCTCGGACACGCGCGCCACGATGCGGCGTTCGGCGGTGAGGTCGCGGCCGCGCTTGTCGGCGAAGCCACGGGGATTGCGGGCGAGGGGGCGGATCGGGGCGTCTTCGGTCATGGCGGGGCCTTAAGCCAAAGAGGCGCCGCTCGCAACGCAGCCGGGGCGTCTCATCCCTCCAGCGTCTCCACCGTCAGATTGCCGTTCGTATAGACGCAGATCTCTGCGGCGATCTTCATGGCCTTGCGGGCGACGGCTTCGGCGTCCAGGTCGGTCTCCTCGATCAGGGCGCGGGCGGCCGACAGGGCGTAGTTGCCGCCCGAGCCGACGGCCGCGACGCCATGCTCCGGCTCCAGCACGTCGCCGACCCCGGTGACGGTGAAGATCGACGACTTGTCCGCCACCAGAAGCATGGCCTCGAGCCGACGCAGATAGCGGTCGGTGCGCCAGTCCTTGGCCAGGTCGACGCAGGCGCGGGCCAGCTGGTCCGGATATTGTTCCAGCTTGGCCTCAAGCCGTTCGATCAGGGTGAAGGCGTCGGCGGTGGCGCCGGCGAAACCGGCCAGCACCTTGCCGCCGGCCAGGGTGCGCACCTTGCGCGCCGCGCCCTTGACGATGGTCGGCCCCATAGAGACCTGGCCGTCGCCGGCGATCACGGTGCGGCCGTTCTTGCGGACCGCCAGAATGGTGGTGCCGTGCCAGTCAGGGAAGTTGGATTGGGTCATGACGCCCAGATGGCGTGAGGCCGTTCCGGGATCAAGCCTGCCTCACCGTCAGATACCGGTGTCATATTTTGACCTAAGTTATCAGCGTAAAGTAAGAAAATTCACCAATATCACGCGAAATCGGGGATAGAGATTTGCTCTATCGGGTTCTTATTGTGAGCGAAACGGTCGGCGCCATCGGCCGCTCGGCCGGGAGCGTGGTCGATATTCTCGGCGCGTCCGAGCACAACAACCGTCGTGACGCCATCGGCAGCGCCATGATGTTCCATGAAGGCCAGGCGGCGGTCCTGCTTGAGGGCATGCGCGCCGACGTCGATCGGCTGGTGAAGCGGCTTTTCGCCGATCCCCGGCACCGGGGGATGCGGATCCTGTCGGATCGGCCGATCGTTCAGCGCCGTATCAACGAACCGGTTCGCCTATGCGCCCTGTCGCCCGAACAGGCGGCGGAATATCTGCGCGGACGGCGGCTCGAGGACCTCGCCGCCGAGGGGCTGGAGCGCCTGCTGTCGTGCGACCGGCTGAGGGTGTCGGCCTGCGCCGCGTGACCGCCTGTTCTGCGTGTTTCGTTAACCTGCTCGCTTTACGGCTAAAGATCGATCTTCGGTCGTAAAGCGTATGAGTAATCAATGAGTTTGTTCCGTATCGTCTATGTCAGCGACGCCATGGGCGACGCCGGCATAGGCCTCTTGCCCTTGATCGACATCATCGGCGCCTCTGATCGGAACAATCGCAGGGACCATCTGACCGGCGTGCTGATGCGACACGAGGGCCGGTTCTTTCAGGCCATCGAGGGCGCTCGTGTCGATCTGGACCGATTGATGGGGCGGCTGCGGGCCGATCGGCGGCACGCCAATATTCAGATCCTGGCTGAAATCCCGATTAAGGAACGCCTCTTCCCCAACTGGGCCATGGCTCAGGCCGATGCGCCGCCGGCGCTGGGGCGGTTGCTGAAGGGATCGCTGGTCGATCCGTCGGTTCCGGATCAGGCAGACCGCATCCTGGTCGACACCAGCCGCGCGATAGCTGCGATCGCCTAGGTTTCGTTGCAGCCGCGGGCCTCGCGTGAATGGCTCTGCGTCGCTAGATGGAGCCATGGTTTTCTCCGAAGACGAAGTCGAACGCTATGCCCGGCATCTGGTCCTGTCCGAGATCGGCGGGCCGGGTCAGCAGGCGCTGAAACGCGCGCGGGTGCTGATCGTCGGCGTCGGCGGCGTGGGAGCGCCGGCCGCCCTCTATCTTGCGGCGGCGGGGGTAGGGACCTTGGGGTTGATCGACGACGACGTCGTGGGCCTGTCGAACCTCCAGCGCCAGATCCTCTTTTCCACGCCGGAAACCGGCCGGCTGAAGGTCGAGGCCGCCGCCGCCCGCCTGGGCCAGCTGAATCCCCATGTGGCGATCCAGACCTTCGCCGAACGGCTGACGCCGGCCAATGCGGCGGAGCGGATCGACGGCTTCGACATCGTTCTGGACGGGACTGACGATTTCGAGACCCGGCTGCGCGTCAACGCCGCCTGCGTGGGGGCCGCCAAACCCCTGGTGTCCGGCGCGCTGGGACGGTGGAGCGGTCAGGTGGGGGTGTTCGCCGGTCGTCCCTGTTACCAGTGCCTGGTGCCCGAGGTTCCGCCGGACGCCGAAACCTGCGCCCGTGTCGGCGTGGTCGGCGCCCTGGCGGGCGTGGTCGGGTCGATGGCGGCCTTGGAGACCATCAAGCTGATCACGGGGGCGGGCGAGGCCCTGGCGGGTCGGCTGATGCTGTATGACGGCCTGACGGCGACGGCGCGGACGGTGCGGGTGACGGCCGACCCCCAGTGCGCGGTTTGCGGCGGTTGACCCTCAGGCGGCGGTGGCGAAACGGACGTCGGCCAGATCCAGATCCGGGACGTGCGGGGCGAAGCCCAAGGCGGGGTTGCTGAGCACCGTCACCAGCCGTTCGCCGCAATACAGATAGAGGGTCTCGAACCCGACCCAGGTCCGGGCGAGCTCGGTCAGAGCCTGATTCGCCGCCGTGTCGTCGGTCGCACCCAGAACACAGATGTCACGCACCGGAACGCCCGGCAGGTTGACGATACAATAGTAGGAGTCCAACGCACGCTTCCTCAGACAGGTCGCCGGAAACGAAGCTCGCTCGCGGCGGTTCCTCCCCTGCCCGTGGTTTTCGACAGCCGTGTGAGTCCGGTCCGACAGACTTGTGAAAAGGAGATCCGATGGCCCGACGTTCCGCCTCGCCCAAACGTCTGAACGCCGCCAGTCTGGCGTCCCTGGGGGCGGATCGGCTGGGCGATCTGCTGATGCAGGCGGCGGACGGCGACGGCTTGTTGAAGCGGCGTCTGCGGCTGGTGCTCGCGGCCGAGGCGGGGGTCGAGCCCCTGACGGTCGAGCTGGACAAGCGGCTGACGGCCCTGGCGGTCGGACGGGCGCGGGTGTCCTGGCGCAAACGGCCGGACCTGCTGCGCGACCTCGACATGTTGCGCCGTGCGGTGGTGGACGACCTGGCGCCGGCCGCGCCTGTGGCTGGGCTGGATCGGTTGATCGACTGGTTCGACCTGTTTCGTGGGCTTACGCTGCGGGTCAAGGATCCGCGCGGCGAGATGACGGCCGCCTTCGAGGCGGCGGCGCCCGAGCTTTGGACCGTCGCCCAGACGGCGCTGATGGATCAGGCCGCGATGGAACGTCTGGCCGCCGCGATCGAACGCCATCCGCTGGACTACGCCCGCTGGATCGGCGCGGCGGGCGAGGCCCTGAGCCCCGAGTTGGCGCGGGCTCTGCTGGCGGCGCTGGATACCAGTTCGGGCGTCCGCGGCGCGCGCACGGCGATCCGGCGACTGGCGGACCGGGCCGAGGATCTGGATCTGTGGCTGTCCTTGGTCACGCCTGATGAACAGGGGGCGCCGGATTTCGCGGCGGCGGCGGCGCGGCGGTTGCTGGCGGCCGGTCGAATCGCCGAGGCGCGTCAGGCCCTGGAGGCCGCGCTGAAGCCGTCGGCCGCGAACCGGCGTTTCACCTTCGGCCGGTCGCCCGCAGCGGGTCCGCCGACCCTGACCCACGCCTGGGAAGCGGCCTCCATCGACCTGCTCGACGCCGAAGGGCGCAAGGCCGAGGCCCAGGACCTGCGCTGGGCCATGTTCGAACGCGACCTGTCGACGCCGGCGTTGCGGGACTATCTCGCCCGTCTGCCCGATTTCGACGACGTCGAGGCTCTGGACCGCGCCCTGGCCCATGCCGCCGCCTATGCCGATTTCGAGACCGCCCTCGGCTTCCTGATGGACTGGCCCGCCCACCGCGAGGCCGCCGCCCTGGTCGAGCGCCGCATCGGTCAGGTCCGCACCCATTTGCCGATGAAGGCCGACTGGGCCGCGCGGCTGGCGCAGAAATATCCGGATGCGGCCGAACGGCTGCTTGCCGCGCCCTAAAGCATCGCCGGAATGACCCGGTCCGGCGGGCGGTGGCCGTTCTGGTAGGTCATGACATTGGCGATGACCCGGTCGCCCATGTCCTGGCGCGCCTCCAGGGTGGCCGAGCCGAGATGGGGGAGGAGCACGACATTGGGCTGGCCCAGCAGGCCAGGGTGGATGGCCGGCTCGTTCTCGAATACGTCCAGGCCGACGCCGGACAGGGACCGGGTCGCCACGGCCTGAGACAGGGCCGCCTCGTCGATCAGATCGCCGCGCGCGGTGTTGATCAGGATGGCGTGGGGCTGAAGCTTCGCCAGCCGTTCCGCCGACAGCAGGTGATGGGTGTCCTTGGTCGCCGGGCAGTTCAGCGAGACCACGTCCATCCGCGCCAGCATCTGGTCCAGATCGTCCCAGTAGGTGGCGCCCAGTTCTTCCTCGATCAGGGCCGAGACGGGTTTGCGGTTATGATAATGGACCTGAAGCCCAAAAGCCTTGGCGCGACGGGCCAGGGCCTGGCCGATCCGGCCCATGCCGACGATCCCCAGCCGCTTGCCCCACAGTTTGCGGCCGCACATCCAGGTCGGGGTCCAGCCCTCGAACCGCCCCTCGGCCACCACCTGGGCGCCCTCGACGATGCGGCGGCTGACAGCCAGGATCAGGCTCATGGCCAGGTCGGCGGTGTCCTCGGTCAGGACGCCGGGGGTATTGGTGACGATGATGCCTCGCGCCACGGCCGCATCCACATCGATATGATCCACCCCGGCGCCGAAATTGGCGATCATCTTCAACTGTTCCCCGGCCCCATTGATCAGGTCGGCGTCGATGACGTCGGTGATGGTGGGCACCAGGACCTCGGCCCGCTGGACCGCCGCCTGAAGCGCCGTCCGGTCCATCGGCTGGTCCTTCAGGTTCAGTTCGGCGTCGAAAAGCTCGCGCATCCGCGTTTCGACCGCGTCCGGCAGGCGTCTGGTTAATACGACCTTAAGCTTGCGAACGGACATTGCGGGCCTTGGTTAGCGGGCGACGGTTCAGGATCGAAGCCCGCACGACGGGTCGTTTCCTCAGTGTCTAGCAAAGCCGCCGCCATCTTCCAAAGCCTGCGACGCCGCAGCGCCGTCGCCCTCGCCGTTCTGGGCGTGGGCCTCATGGCGGGCGCGGGCGCCACCATGCCCGATGGGCGGCCCACGCCGTCGGGGCTGGAGGTGCCGCGCTGGATCTCGCTGAAGTCGTCGCACGTCCGCGCGCGACAGGGGCCGGGCCTGGATTATCCGATCCTGTGGGAATATCGCGCCGCCGGTCTGCCGGTCCAGGTGATCGCCGAGACGACGGAATGGCGCAAGGTCTGCGACTCGGACGGCGCCGTCGCCTGGATCCACCGCACGGTGTCCTCGGGCCGTCGCTATGTCCTCAACACCTCGCCCGAAGAGGTGATGATCCACGCCGGCAAGTCCCAGGCCTCCGCCGTGCGGGCGCGCCTGTCGCCCCGCTCGCTGGTGTCGCTGGACGAATGCGAGGAGGGCTGGTGCCGGGTGCGGGCGCGTCGCCTGCGCGGCTGGGTCCAGGAACGGGCGGTGTTCGGAACCCAGCAGAGGGTTCTGTGCAACGCCAACCGCCCAGCCGGGACGGGGCGGACTGACGCCTCGTAAGCCTCGGTGTTGAGCGAAGCGGCCCGGTCGTGTAACCCGCAGGCAACAGCAGACCAGACGGAACCGCCTTGACCCAGTCCCAATACCCCTCGTCCTTCGACCACGAGGCCCTTCTGGCCTCCGGGCGCGGCGAACTGTTCGGTCCCGGCAACGCCCAGCTGCCCGCCCCGCCGATGCTGATGTTCGACCGGATCACCCAGATCTCGGCCGACGGCGGCGCGCACGGCAAGGGCTATGTGGAGGCTGAACTCGACATCAATCCCGAGCTCTGGTTCTTCCAGTGCCACTTCATCGGCGACCCGGTCATGCCCGGCTGCCTGGGCCTCGACGCCATGTGGCAGCTGGTCGGCTTCTATCTGGGCTGGATCGGCGGCCCGGGTCGCGGCCGCGCCCTGGGCGTCGGCGAAGTCAAGTTCACCGGCCAGGTGACGCCGGACATCAAGAAGGTGGTCTACAAGATCAACCTGAAGCGGGTCATCAATCGCAAACTGGTCATGGGCATCGCCGACGGCGTGCTGGAGGCGGACGGCGAGGTGATCTACACCTGCAACGACATGCGGGTAGGACTCTTTGGCGCCGCCAAGGATGAGCAGGCGGGCGCCTAAACCCCTATATAACCGCGGACAGCGCGGAAGGCCCCCGCTCGAGAAGTTCGGGTCGAGAAGCTAAAGAAGGAAACACCATGCGTCGTGTCGTCGTCACCGGCCTGGGCATCGTCTCTTCCATCGGCCACGGCGCCGAAGAGGTGACCCAATCCCTGCGCGAAGCCCGATCGGGCGTCGTCCATGCGCCCGATCACGCCAAATACGGCTTCCGCAGCCAGGTCTGGGCCCCGCCCAAGATCGGCCCGTGGGAAGAACTGATCGACCGTCGCGCCGCCCGCTTCCTGGCCAAC
>JBKBXN010000047.1:0-17293 GCA_046314055.1 Brevundimonas sp. | reverse complement strand
GTCCGGCTGCGCCCAAACCCCACGAGACCCGCCGGCAAGGCGGGCACGACAAGAAGAAACCCGGACCGCAGCGTCCGGACTTCCAAGGAGGAACTTCCATGAAAGGCTTCAAGTGGACGATGGCCGCCGCCTTCGCCGCACCCGCCCTTGCGGCAGACGACGCGACTTCGCTGGACGACGTCGTCGTCACCGCCACCCGCCTGCCCGCCATCGTCGCCGACACGCCCGGCGCACGCGTCATCGACTCCAAGACCATCGAACAGCGCGGCGCCGTCTTCGCGTCCGACATCCTGTCGGACGTCCCCGGTCTGTCCGTGACCCGCTCCGGCGCCTTCGGCGGTGTCGCCCAGGTCCGCATGCGCGGCGCCACGCCGGGCAAGACCCTGGTTCTGGTCGACGGCGTCTCGGTCAACGACCCGGCCGAGATCAACGGCGCCTATGATTTCTCCGGCTTCGACCTGGGCGACGTCGCCCGGATCGAGGTCCTGTCGGGCCCGCAGTCGTCGCTGTGGGGGTCTGACGCCATCGGCGGCGTGATCGCCTTCACCACCAAGGAGATCGACGGCCTGCGCGCCGAGGCCGAGGCCGGCAGTTTCGACACCGTGCGCGGCCGCCTGGCCGCCGGCGTCGCCAATGAGACCTATGCCGTCAGCGCCTATGTCTCGCACTTCGACACGGACGGGATTTCCGCCGCCGACGAAGCCGACGGCAATCCAGAGGCCGACGGCTTCACCAACACCACCGTCGGTCTGAAGGGACGCTACGCCGTCTCCGACACGGTCAAGTTCGACGGCTCGGCCCGCTGGTCCAAGAGCGAGGCCGATCTGGACGGCTTCCCGGCCCCGACCTACGCCCTGGCCGACACCGACGACACCCAGGAGTCCGAACAATGGTCCGGCTTCGGCCGCGCCAGCCTGACGGCCCTGGGCTTGAAACACCAGTTCAGCGTTTCTGCCTCCGACATCGAACGCACCTCCTACAGCGGCGGCTTCGGCTCCACCTTCAGCGGCGACCGTCAGGCCTATCGCTGGCAGGCGGACGGCGCAGCGCAAGGCGTGACCTATGCCTTCGGCGCTGAACGCGAGGAATCCTCGGGCGACCTGTCCTCGGGCGAGGCGCGTGATCTGGCGACGACCTCGGTCTTCGGCGTGGCCAAATACGACATCGGCGCCCTGAACCTGACCGGCGGCCTGCGTTACGACGACACCGATGATTTCGGCTCGAAGACCACCGGCCGGATTTCGGCGGCCTATGATCTGGCCGGCGGCTTCATCCTTTCCGGCGCCTATGGCACGGGTTTCAAGGCCCCGACCGTCAGCCAGGCCGTCTGCGACTACTGCTACGCGCCTCTGCCCTGGCCGGAACTGAAGCCGGAAACCGCTGACAGCGTCGAGATCGCTCTGGGTTGGGCCTCGGCCGACGGCCGTTTCGACGGTCGCGCGACGGTCTACCGCCTGAACGTGGACGATCAGATCACCTATTCCGCCGGTCGCTACATCAATGTCGCCAAGACCCGTTCCGACGGGGTCGAGCTGGAAGGCCGCGCCCTGATCGGCGCCGGCTTCGATCTGACCCTGGCCTATGCCTGGACCGACGCAGAGGACCGCACGACGGGCGCCCGCCTGCTGCGCGTGCCTGAACATGCCGGTTCGGCGACCCTGGGCTGGACGGGTGATCGGCTTTCGGGCGCGCTGACCCTGCGCGCGGAGGGCGACCAGGACGATTCCGGCGGCGTGCGCGACAGCTTCGTCACGGCGAACCTGAACGCCGCCTATCAGTTGACGGACCAGGTCGCCTTGACGGCCCGGGTGGAGAACCTGGCCGACGAGCGGCACCAGCAGGTGCTGGGCTACGGCGAGCCCGGTCGCTCGGCCTATGTGGGGGTCAGGCTGCGCTACTGATGCGGGCGCGGGCGTCGGCGGCGAAGGCCGCCGGCGCCTCGAGCGCCAGCTCCGACCAGTTCAGATCGGGGCTGGGCGCATGGGCGGCGGCCAGAATAGCGCGCAACTCGGCCGCCGAGGCGACGCTGGCCACCACACGATCCACAGCCTTCAGCGAAAAGGCGTAGGCCAGGGCCGCCTGCATCGGGTCGCAGCGCCGTTCCGCCAGGCGCCGCCGCGTCCGCGACAGGACCTGGGCATAGTCGGCCAGATGCGAGGGCAGGTCGTCCCCGCCCGAGAACAGCAGGCCGCCGGCGAAGACGGAGGCCAGATGGACCTGGGCGCCGACGGATTTGAGCTCGTCCAGAACCCCTTCTGCAGCGGCGCGCTGATCCAGAAGATTGCACGAGACCTGAACCACATCGGCCTCGAGACGTCGGGCCAGCAGAGCGGGCCCGTCCTCGATCGTGGCGCAGAAACCGATGCTGCGGAACAGGCCGCGATCCTTCAATGACTGAAGACGATCCCACAGGGCGCGGCCTTCAGCGCCGGCCAGATCGGCCGCGTTGTCGACCAGCAGGGCCTCGCCGCGCGGCAGACCTAGTCGTTCCAGCGACCGGCGGGCCCGGGCTTCGACCCGGTCCAGGCCTCCAGTCAGGGATACGGCGCGCACCGTCACACGGAAGGGCGAAGGGAAGGGCCAGGCCTGGCCGAGCAGACGTTCACCGTCGCCGCCGGGACGGGTCGCGATCATCCGCACGCCGGCGTCGGATCCGGTCTGCAGCAGGAAGCGCATCGCGTCTTCGCGTGCGCCTGTCTGGCTGTTCATCAGGGAATTGAGCGGGCGCTGAGGCTCGGTCACCACGGCGAGAGCCAGGCGATCAATGGGCGAGGGCGCCGAGGGGGTGGCGGAGGAATGCGTCACATTCCTATCTTGCCCCCCAATACTTAAGGGAGGCTGAGCGAGAGGTTACGCGAACCTTACTTATCCACCGTCGATATCGGGATCAGGCGTCAGCGTCGGGCTGGCGGTCGGGGTCGGCGGCCTGGAAGGCGGGGTGCGCTAGCGCACGAGTTTCGACCGCCAGCAGCCTCGGCCAAGAGGCCAGATCCATGTTGAATCGCCGCGCCGAATAGAGCTGCGGGATCAGATAGCAGTCGACCAGGCCGGGCGCGTCGCCGAAACTCCAGCCGCCGCCGTGGCGCGCCACCAGCGTCTCCAGGGCCGTGAAGCCCGACGTGATCCACCGCGCGGCCCAGGCGTCTACGGTCGCCTGATCGGCGCCGAAATCTCCGCGCAAGGACTTCAGCACCCGCAGATTGTTCAGCGGATGGATGTCGCACCCGATCAGGGCCGCCATGGCCCGGACATGGGCGCGGTCCGTCGCCCCTTTCGGCAGCAGCGCCGGTTCGGGATGGGTCTCCTCCAGCCATTCCAGAATGGCGGGGCTCTGGGTGACGAT
This sequence comes from Brevundimonas sp., assembly GCA_046314055.1. Taxonomy (GTDB): domain Bacteria; phylum Pseudomonadota; class Alphaproteobacteria; order Caulobacterales; family Caulobacteraceae; genus Brevundimonas. The sequence goes on along the minus strand of JBKBXN010000047.1, from coordinate 13,950 downwards.
CAGGTCGCCGTCCTGAAGCGCCGGCACCATGCCTTGGGGGTTCAGCGCCAGATAGTCGGGCGCCTTCTGCTCCCCCTGGCGCAGGTCATGGGCCGCCGTCGCATAGGCCAGGCCCTTCAGCCCCAGGGCGATGCGGACTCGATAGCTTGCGCCTGACCGCCAATAGCCGTGCAGGATCATCAGACCATCTCGAAGCTCAGGGGCTCCAGCCCGTCGATCGTCACCACGACCCGGTCCCCGCGCGTCAACGGGCCCACGCCCGACGGCGTGCCGGTGAAGATGAGGTCCCCGGCCTGAAGCGACCACAGCTTCCCGGCTTCATCGACGATCCGGTCTGGGTTCAGGATCATGTCATCCAGGGTGCTGGACTGTTTCGTCTCGCCATTGACCGTCAGGGCGATGGTCCCCGCCGGGTTCGGGAGGGCGCCCAGAGTCAGGGCGCCGCAGGGGGCCGACTGATCGAACCCCTTGGCCGCGTCCCAGGGACGGCCCGCCTTCTTCGCCTCGGCCTGCAGGTCGCGGCGGGTCAGATCGCAGCCGACCGCCCAGCCCACGATCCGCCCGCCCTCGCCGATGGCGGCGACCAGTTCGGCCTCGAAATGCAGATTGGCCGTCGCGGACGGATAGGCCGGGTCGGCGCCGTCCGAGACCAGGGCGTCGCCCGGCTTGGAGAAAAAGAAGGGCGACTGCTTGTCCGGGTCTGAGCCCATCTCCCGCGCATGGGCGGCGTAATTCTGGCCCACGCACAGGATGCGGCGGACCGGGAAACGCCGGTCTTCGCCGGTGATCGGCAGGCTGGGTACGGGGCGGGGCGCGAACAGGAAATCGGTCATGGCCTCAGTCTAGTGCGGCGGACCGCGCCTGACGAGGCCGACCCCGCCCCATAAGGCCTTATGGATCGACGGGAACTTCGCCCCCGGTGTAGCGTTCGCAAACGGGGTCCCCTATTCTAATGCCAAGCTTGAAAACCGGAGCGCGCACCATGGCCACCACCAAGGCTAGAGAAGACATCAAGGCCGACCTGAAGACCCTCAAAGAGGATCTGAAGACCGGCGCCCGCGAGGAAACCCAACGCCTGCGCGAAAAGGCCGAAGAGGCCGAGGCCAAGCTGCGCGCCAAGGGCGAGGAAGTGCGCGACCAGGCGCGCGGCTATTACGACACCGCCCGGGTGCGCGGCCGTGAATATTATGACGACGCCGCCGAACGCCTCGACGAGGCCCAGCGTTATATCGTCGAACGCGTCCAGGAGCGTCCGGTCCAGTCGACCGCCATCGCGCTGGGCGTCGGCGTCGTGCTCGGCCTGTTGCTGGCCGGCCGCCGTCGCTGATGTTCAAGGGCATCGTCAAACGGATCGTGGCGACCAGCGTGGTCGCCGCGAGCGTGTTCCTTGCCGTGGTGTTCCTCGGCATCGCCATCTTCAACGCGATCAGCCTGATGACCACGCCCCTGGGCGCGGCGGCCATCACCTTCGGCCTGTTCGCACTGGTCGCTCTCATCGTCGCCCTCGTCTTCCTGAAGGGCGAAGGTCACGACGAAGAGGACGAGGATGACGCCCCGGACGGCCTGATCGGCAAGGTGATCCACATTGTGCGCGAACGCCCGATTATCGGCGCGGTCGGCGGATTGGGCGCCGCCTTCCTGTTGCTGCGCAATCCGGCCCTGGCCGCGATCGTCGCCAGCATGGTGGCCGAGCGGAAGATGGACCAGGGCGGCTACGCCAAACGGCGCCGTCGGCGCTGAGGATTCTGCGAAGGCCACGGAACGCCCTGCGTCCGTGATCGTTGATCTGCCGACGGGACGAACGGTCGCAAGGCCGCCGTCGGCAACATCAACGCAGGAGAGCTAAACCCATGATCCGCTGGGCAATTATCTTCCTGGTCGTGGCCTTGATCGCAGCCGTTCTCGGCTTCGGCGGCATCGCGAACTTCTCGTTCGAGATCGCCAAATTCATCGCCGTGATCGCTATCATCCTGTTCGTCATCGCCCTTGTGGCCGGCGGACTGCGCGGGCGCGGCGCTCCCCGATTATAGGGGCGTCCAACCGACAAGACGAAAGGGCCGGAACGCAAGTTCCGGCCCTTTTTCCTGTCCGCTTCATCTCAACCTGTCGAGCGAGCGAATCTCAGACAGCCGCCTTCTCCAGCGTGCCGGGCGCGTTCGGATCCGGCGCCGTCGCAGCTCGACGGGTGTCCTGACGGCGAGGCAGCCGCCACACCTGCTGAGAACTATAGGCCCGACCATCCCACGCCAGGGCTGTGACGGTGATGGTCTTGTCGTCCCAATCGACCTGATTGAAGCCGGGCGGGGATCCCCGTTCGCGATGCGACAGGGTTCCGCAGCCGACGGCATAGGAGCAGCGGTCCGCCAGATCGATCGCCAGGGCGAAGGGCACATGGACATGGCCCGTCATGATCAGGTCCACCCCCGCCTCGGCGAAGATCAGGGCCGCCTCGTCCCCGCGCTTGACCTCGCCCGTCATCGGGGCGCCGATCATCTCGATCAGGGGGTGGTGGCAGGCGAGGATGCGCAGGGCGCCGATCGGCGCCTGACGCAAGGCCTCGGCCGCGCGCCGGGTCTGGTCCAGGTCGATGACGCCCTTGGACCAGTTGGGCCGCGCCTGCCAGCCGCGCGCGGTGACGACGCCGCGCACCATCACCGTGTCGTTGCAGAACTGGCCGTCGTGGGCGGGAAAACCGGTCGCCGTCTCGAACGCACGCCACGGGTGGAACAGCCGGGCGACGGGGCTCCAATAGGGGACGTCATGATTGCCGACGATGACGAAGCGCGGCTCGGGCATGGCGCGCATCCATTCGCCCGCCGCCCGGAACTCGGCTGGATAACCCTTCTGGGTGATGTCGCCGGTAATCAGCACCAGGTCGTTGGTCGTGGCGTGGGCGTATTCCAGAGCCGCCGCCACCGCCCCCTTGTGCTCGCACCCGAAATGGACGTCGGAGAACTGAAGAACCCGCCCCATTAGACGCTGTCCTCGGCCGCCGGGGGTCGAGGAGCGAGGGCGCGGAAAGCCTTGGGTATGAATCTCACGGTGGCCTCGGATTTCAGCAGAACGGGTTCGCCGTCTATCACGGCCGGAATTCGAGAGCGGGCTCGGACATCGATCCGTTTGGCGGCGCGGGTGGAAACCGCCGGATCATGGCGCCAGTCGCTGAACAGGGCGTTGGCGGCCAGCCGGAAGGCTTGGCTGGCGTCGGACGGGTCCATCGCCGCCGCCTCCAGCCCGTTCGGCTCTTCCATGGCCTTGGAGATCATCGGGCTGATCAGCACCAGGGCCTCGGCCCGCCGTCGGGGGCCGCCGTCCAGACTGAATCTCAACCGGCCGGTGAAGGCCCGTTTCAACGCCCGCCGGGCATAGGCCCAGGCCAGTTTGACCTTGCCGGTCCGCATGGCCTCGCGCGCCGGCGCCCACAGGGCCGGCGACCCCAGTATGGCGGCGCAGTAGAAATATTCGCCCTCGACCTCGCCGCCAGAGACCACCTGGGGCTCGCCCTCCTCCAGGGCGCGGCGCAGGGCCAGTTTCCAGTCGGCCGTGCCGTACAGGGCCTTGGGCAGCATGTTCATCGTCCCGCCCGGCAGCGGGGCGATCATCGGTCCGTTCGGTTTCGCCTTCGACGCCACGGACCGCGCGGTGCCGTCGCCGGCCAGAACGAAGATGACGTCCGCCGACGCCGCAAAGGCCTCCGCGATGGCCTGATCAAAATTCCCGCCCTCCAGGACCACGACCTGGGTTTCCAGGTCATAGTCGGCCAGTACAGCCTCCGCCTCGGCGGCGGCGCGCGGACCCACGCTGCCGGACAAGGGATTGACCAGCATGACCACCCGTTTCAACGGGGCATGGGACGTCAGGACGCGCAGGGGCGCGCCCTGCGGTTGGCCGATGTCGGCCTCGGGTTCGGGACTTACGATATCGGTCATGGCGCCCGAACGCTCGGCGCGCGCGCCCGTTCCCTAAAGCTTGGCTATTGCTTCAGTTCGTCGCGGGCGGTCGCCGCGCCCGTCTCGAGCGCGTCGCCGGTCTTGGTCGCCGCCTGACCCGCCTTGTCGGCTGCGACATCAGCGGCCTCAGGAGCGCGCCCCGCCAGTTTCTGGGCTTCGGTCCAGCCGGTCGCGATCCAGCCGTCCACCATCCGGCCCGCGGCTTCGACCGAGCGCTCCTTGATCGACAGCACCAGGGTCAAGACGCCGATCAAGGCCAGCAGCGTCACCAGCACATTGATCAGCGGGGCGGCCGAGGCTTTCTTCTTCTTGCGTCGCGTCCAGAGCGGACCTTCGGCGCCGTCAACAGCACGCACCATCTTTGAAAATCGCATAATTTCCCCCACGCGATCGAGCCAGGCCCGAAAATGAAGCTTAACGCCTTCTACAGAACAACGATAGACACGGGAACCGGAGCCGTATTCCAGCGTTCTCGCCTTCGGGGCGAACCCAGATAGAGGATTTCATCATGAACAAGGCCATCATCGCGATCGCCGGGGCCGGCCTTCTGGCCTCGGCCTGCGCCAGCGACCCTTACGGCAATTCGAACCAGACGGTTCGCCAGGGCGCCATCGGCGCCGGCCTCGGCGCTGTCGCCGGCGCTGTCATCGGCAATAATGTCGGCGGCGGCAACGCGGCCACCGGCGCCCTGATCGGCGGCGCTCTGGGCGGCGCAGCCGGCGCCATCCGCGGCTCGAACCAGGACCGCAACAACCAGCAGCGTTACCGCGACAGCCAGGGTCGCACCTACTACTGCTACGACAATCGCCAGGACGAATGCTACTGGGACAACGGCCAGCGCCGTTACTGATCAGCCAAGATCGGCGGGCTGGTCCCGTCGGGCTGATCGGGTTTCAGAAGGGCGGTTCGTCATGGACGGGCCGCCCTTTCATTTGAGGGGAATGGGATGGGCATGAAGAGTTTTGGAATTGCGGCCGTGGCCGGAGCCTTGGCGCTCGGGGCCTGTGCGACGCCGATGCGGCGGGATGAGATCGTGACGAGCGGCTCGCCGTGCACGCCGGTGCGGTTCGACATCTATTTCCGCGAAAATGAGGCGCGGCTGACCGATGCGGCCGGCCAGGCGATTGATGCGGCGGCCGGGGTGCTGCGGACGTGCGAGGTGCGCAGCGTCCAGGTGCTGGGTCTGGCGGACGCCACCGGCGGCAGCGAGGCCAATCTGAGCCTGTCGCAGCGCCGCGCCCGCACCGTGGCCCAGGCCCTGACGGCGGCAGGCCTGCCGGCCCCGGCCTTCGAAGTGGCGGCCGCAGGCGATGCGGGCGCGACGACAGCGGGCGGCGCGGCCGAGCCGCTTCGTCGACGCACCGAGGTCGTGGTGGACGCCCGACCGCGCCGTTAAACCGGGCGCGGCGACAGATGCGCTGACAGGCTCGCCTCCAGCGCCTAAAAGCACGGCATGCGCGCCATCGCCCCTCTGTTCGCCCTCTGCCTTCTGGTCCTGTCGGGCGGCTCGACGCCGGCGACAGCCCAGCCGGTCAGCCGTCCCGCCCAGACCGCGACGCCTGTCCCGGCGGGACCGCGTCCGGCCGACAATATCGAGGCCGAACTGGTTCCCCTGTCGCAATGGGCCGCGCCGGGATCGACCGTCGTCGTCGCCGTGCGCCAGAAGATCGCGACCGGCTGGCATACCTATTGGCGCAATCCCGGCGATTCCGGCGGACCGACCACCGTCGACTGGCGGCTGCCGCAGGGGGTGAAGGCCGGAGAGATCGTCTGGCCCCTGCCCAGCCGCCAGCGGCTCATGAGTCTGGTCAACTACGGCTATTCCGGCGAAGTCTATCTGCCCGTGCCGATCGAGGTTCCGCCCTCGGCCCGGCCCGGAACCGTCCTGCCCCTGACCGCCGACGTCCTGTTCCTGGTGTGCAGCGACCAGATGTGCGTGCCGGTTCAGATGAGCCTGCGCCTGGACCTGCCGATCCGCGAGGGCGCCCCGCCGCTGAACCCCGATCACGGCGCCGCCCTCGAGGCCGTGCTGGCCGCCGCGCCGCGACCGGCCGGGATCGAGGCCCGGGCGACCCTGATCAACGGCGTCCTGACCCTGTCGGCGACGGGCGGCCCCCTGACCGCAGCCCTGGCGGAGAGCGAACCGACCCAGGCGGTCTTCTATCCGTTCGAAGGCGGCGTCATCGACCACGCCGCCGCCCAGTCGGGCCAGACCGGCCCGAACGGCCTGAGCCTGAGACTGCCCCCGGGCGGCGATCTGACAGCCAGAGGCCTGAACGGCCCGATCTCCGGCGTTCTGGCCACTGACGCCGGCGCCTGGGAGATCACGGCCCGCCCCGGCCCGGCTCTGGCGGGAACCACCGGCGGCCGAACCCTGTCCGGAGAGGTGCAGGCGCCCGCCCCGACGAAGACCGGCCTGGTCCTGATCCTGCAGTCGGCCCTGTTCGCCCTGGTCGGCGGCCTGATCCTGAACCTGATGCCCTGCGTCTTCCCCATTCTGGCGATGAAGGCGGCGTCCCTCGCCGCCTCGGCGCATCAGGCCCGGGACGCCCGTCGTGACGGCCTGTTGTTCATGGCCGGGGTGCTGGCCAGCTTCCTGGTCCTGGCCAGTGTGCTGCTGGCCCTGCGCGCGGGCGGCGAGGCCATCGGCTGGGGCTTCCAGCTGCAGTCCCCGGCGGTGATCGCCGGCCTGGCCCTGTTGATGCTGGCCGTCGGGCTGAACCTGTCGGGCGTCTTCCATGTCGGGGCCGGGCTTCAGGGCGCCGGCGCCGGTCCCCTTTCGCGCCTGCCGGGCGGAGCGGGCGCCTTCTTCACCGGCGTTCTGGCGGTGGTGGTCGCCGCCCCCTGCACCGCCCCCTTCATGGCCGCCGCCCTGGGCGCGGCCCTGTTGATGCCCTGGCCCGCGGCCCTGCTGGTCTTCCTGATGCTGGGCCTCGGCCTGGGCCTGCCCTATCTGGCTGTGAGCTTGTCGCCCGGCCTGCTGCGGCGTTTTCCGCGTCCCGGTCCTTGGATGGAGCGGCTGAAGGGCCTTCTGGCCTTCCCGATGTACGGCGCGGCCCTATGGCTGGTCTGGGTCTTCTCGCGGCAAGCTGGGGCGGACGCCCTGGCGCAGTTCCTCGTCGCCGCCCTGATGCTGGCCTTCGGCCTCTGGCTGACGGGGATAAACCAGTCGCGCCGGGCTGAAGGCGGGACCGCCGTCGTCAGCGCCGTGGCGGCCTTCCTCGCCTTCTTCTTCACCCTGTGCTTCGCCGGCCTTGCCGCCAGCCGTGCGGAAGCGCCTGCGAAGGCGGCAGAAGCGGGCCCCCTGGCCGCCTCCCCCTGGTCGGTTGAGGCCGTCGGGGCCGCCCAGGCCCAGGGCCGCCCGGTCCTGGTCAATTTCACCGCCGACTGGTGCGTCACCTGCAAGATCAATGAGCGCGCCGCCCTGTCCTCGCCCCGTGTCGCCGAGGCCTTGCAGAAGTCGAACGCCGTCTATCTGGTCGGCGACTGGACCCGTCGCGACGACGCCATCACCCGTGAGCTGGAACGTCACGGCCGATCGGGCGTGCCCCTGTATCTGCTGTATCCGGCGGGCGGCGGCGAACCGCGCATCCTGCCGCAACTGTTGACCGAAGGCGTGGTGACAGAGGCGCTGCAAACCGCCCGGACGCCCAATCCGGCCCCTTAAAGCCGGTCCAGCCGTTTGGCGTGGTTCGCGACCATCCGAAGCGCCAGTCCGTCGGGCAGGAACCGCGCCAGCGCCGCCATAAGATTGTTCATGACGCCCGGCGTCACGCTGGCCCGGTTCGCTTCGCAGGCCTCATAGCCGATGCGGGCGACGCGGGCGGCGTCCATCCACATCCAGGCCGGATAGGCGCGCGACACCTGATCGCGTGAACCATTGACGTCGTGGAACTCGGTCAGGGTGTAGCCGGGATTCAGCACCGTGACATGGACGCCCGTGCCCAAGGTCTCCAGATACAGACCCTGGGACGCCTTGATCAGGAAGCTCTTGATCGGCCCATACAGGGTGTCTCCGCCGGTCGCCGGCATCTGACCCGCCAGCGAGGCCACGTTCAGCACCCGGCCGAAGCCCCGCTCGACCATGCACGGCAGGACCAGCCGCGACAGCTCGACCGGCGCGGTCAGCATGACCTGGATCATGGCCCGGTGGGCGCTCAGGTCGGTATCCAGGAAGCCGGTCACCCGGCTGAAGCCCGCATTGTTGATCAGGCCGTCCACGGTCAGGCCGCGCGCCGCGATGGCGGTGATCAACCGTTCAGGGGCGGCGGGATCGGACAGATCCTCGGGCATCACGGTCGCGGTCACCCCGTGCGCCGAAGTCAGTGCGTCGGCCAGAGCCTGGAGCGGCCCCTCGCGCCGCGCGGTCAGGATCAGATTCCAGCCGTTCGCCGCATAGGTGCGGGCCAGGGCCGCGCCTATGCCGGCCGAGGCGCCGGTGACGAGAACCGTCCGGCTCATCCGACCGTCAGGCCGCGACGGGGCAGGACTTGTGCGGCGTGAAGGCCGCCAGCGAGATGGGATTTTCGGCCAGCAGATCGGCGATGGTGATCTTGGACAGGGCCTCGGTCGCGGCCTCGTCGGCGGCGGTCAGGGCCTTCGCCACCTGGCGCGGAATATGTTCGCTGATCGGGCAGCCCTTGGCCCCGGCGGGGGGCGAGCCGATGTGGGCGCAACCGTTGACGGCCTTCAGCACCTCGTCCAGGCGAATGTCCTGCGGCTGTCGCAGCAGCCAGGATCCGCCGGTGGCGCCGGGGCGGGTGGCGATCAGTCCGGCCTTGGCCAGCAGGGCCGTAACCCGACGCACAACCACGGGATTGGTCGGGATCGACGAGGCCAGCACCCCGCTGGGCGCCGCCTGGGCAGGCGAAAATGCGCCCTTGTGGGCCATATAGGCCAGGGCGTGGGCGGCGACGGGGAAGCGCTGGCTGTCTGACATGTTTGTGTTCCTGCACGTAAAATAGGCGTTCCGACGCCGAATCACAAATGCTGGCCCCCGCTGCGAAAGCGAATCCCGCGCGTCACGATTGAAGCGGGCGCGGAATGGGCCTAAAGGCTCGCCGCTTTGAAGGGCTCGACCTGTCGTCGGAGACCCGGAGGATACGCATGGCCGGGGATACTCCCCACGACGCGGGCGCTCTCCCCGCCGCGTCGAACACGCCGGACAAACCCACCCACGCCAAGGGACCCGAGTCCCACGCCCCAGGGGGCCAGATCGCCAAGCACGGCGGCTTCTGGGCCCTGACTCTGGGCGCGATCGGCGTGGTGTTCGGCGACATCGGCACCAGCCCGCTTTACGCCCTGCGTGAAGCCATCGCCCACGCCCAGTCCGGCGTCGGCGGGGACCTGGCCGTGATCGGCGTCGTCTCCCTGGCCTTCTGGGCCCTGATGGTCGTCGTGACCTTCAAATATGTCTTCTTCCTGATGCGCGCCGACAACAAGGGCGAGGGCGGCACCCTGTCGCTGATGGCCCTGGCCCAGTTCGCCGTCGGTCGACGCAGCGCCTGGATCTTCATCCTGGGCGTCTGCGGCGCCGCTCTCTTCTATGGCGACGGCATCATCACGCCCGCCATTTCGGTGCTCTCGGCCGTCGAAGGCCTGCAGGACGCCCCGGGCCTCAGCGGTCGGCTGGACCCCTTCATCGTGCCGATCTCGGCCGGGATCCTGATCGCCCTGTTCATGGTTCAGTCGCGCGGCACGGCCAGCCTGGCCAAATATTTCGGCCCGATCACCGCCGTCTGGTTCCTGTGCCTGGGGGCGCTAGGCCTTTACCATATCTTCGACGACATCAGCGTTCTGCGCGCCCTGTCGCCCCACTATGGCGTCATGCTGCTGATCAATGACGGCTTCCTCGGTTTTATTATCCTGGGCAGCGTCTTCCTGGCCGTGACGGGGGCCGAGGCCCTGTATGCCGACATGGGCCATTTCGGAAAGGCGCCGATCCGCATGGGCTGGCTGGCCTTCGTCCTGCCTTGCCTGACGTTGAACTATCTGGGCCAGGGCGCCCTGATCCTCGACAATCCCGGCTCCGCCGAGAACCCTTTCTGGAACATGGTGCCCGAGTTCGCCTATTGGCCCATGCTGATCCTGGCGACGGCCGCCACCGTCATCGCCTCCCAGGCCGTGATCACCGGCGCCTTCTCGGTCACGCAACAGGCGGTCCAGCTGGGCCTGCTGCCGCGGATCGACATTCGCAACACCTCCGAGACCCAGGCCGGCCAGATCTTCGTGCCGGCCGTCAACACCTTCCTCATGGTCGGGGTTCTGGTGCTGCTGGTCGTGTTCCAAAGCTCGCATAACCTGACCGCCGCCTATGGGGTGGCTGTCACGGGAACCATGCTGGTCAACACGCTGATGGCCTATTCGGTCATCACCAAGGGCTGGAAATGGCCGATGTGGGCCGTGGCGGGAACGCTTATTCCGTTCGCCTTCATCGACAGCGTCTTCCTGACCTCCAACCTGCTGAAGATCCCGGACGGCGCCTGGATGCCTCTGGTGCTGGGCGCCTGTCTGGTGCTGGTCATGTGGACCTGGGTGCGCGGCACCCAGATCCTGACGACCAAGACCCGCAAGGACAGTCTGCCGCTGACCGACCTGATCGAGATGCTTCAGGCTCGGCCGCCGCACCGCGCGCCCGGCACGGCCATCTTCCTGACCAGCGATCCCGATGTCGCGCCGGTCGCCCTGATGCACAATCTCAAGCATAACAAGGTGTTGCATGAGAAGAACGTCATCCTGACCGTGCGCACCTCCGAGCGGCCGCGCGTCAAGGAGGCCGACCGGGTGCGGATGGAGCCGATTAACGACGACTTCAAGAAGCTGACCATCACCTATGGCTTCATGGAGACCCCGAACGTGCCCCGGGCCCTGGGCCTGTGCCGCAAACAGGGGCTGAAGTTCGACATCATGTCGACCAGCTTCTTCCTGGGCCGTCGTTCCCTGATCCCGTCGGCGCGCCAGGGCATGCCCCTGTGGCAGGACCGGCTGTTCATCTTCCTGATGCGCAACGCCGCCAACCCGACCGACTTCTTCCATATCCCGCCCGGCCGTGTGGTCGAGCTGGGCGCACAGGTGGCTGTATGAGTTCCGAAGGACGGGGTTCTGAAGGACGGGGCGGCGGTCACAGCTCACAGGCGCGCGGCCGCCGCATGGCCACCAAGGGCCGGCCGCGCCCTGCTCCGGCCCAGGTCGAGGTCGCGCAAGCCCCGTCGCAGGACGACATCGGCGTCGAGGCCCGGGTGGTCGCCGGCCTCCTGCTGAACGCGGCGCTTGAGAAGCGCAACGGCCTGGACGAGGCCCTGTCCCAGCCCGCCGCCCGCGCGCTCGAGCCCGTCGACCGCGCCTTCGCCCGCGCCGTGGCCATGGCGGCGCTGCGTCGCCTGGGCGAGATCGACCAGATCCTGAACCGCCGCCTGCAGAAGTCGCCGCCCGAGGCCGTCCGCACCCTGATGCGCATCGCCCTGGCCCAGACCCTGGTGCTGGAGACGCCCGCCTTCGCCGCCGTCTCCACGGCCGTGAAACTGGCCGAGCGCGATCCCAAGACCCGGCCGTACAAGAACCTGGTCAACGCCGTGCTGCGCGGCGTGGGCCGCGAGGGCCCCGGCCTGACCACGGCCGAGAGCAATCTGCCCGACTGGATCGCCGCCCGCTGGAAGGCGACCTATGGCGAGGCCGCCCTGACTGGCCTGGCCCTTGCCGCGCGCGAAGAGCCGGCGACCGACCTCAGCCTGAAGCCCGGCGTCGATCCCGCCGCCGTGGCCGCCGCTGTCGAGGGCGAGGCGCTTGAGGGCGGCACGGTCCGCACCGGCCGCCGCGGCGACGTCGCGACCTGGCCCGGTTTCGACGACGGCGACTGGTGGGTCCAGGACGCCGCCGCCGCTGTCCCTGGCCGCCTGCTGGATGTCAAACCCGGCGAGACCGCCCTGGACATGTGCGCTGCGCCCGGCGGCAAGACCCTGCAACTGGCCGCCGCCGGCGCCTCGGTGGTCGCGCTCGACCGCTCGGCCCCGCGCCTGAAACGCCTGAGCCAGAACCTGGAGCGCACCGGCCTGACCGCCGAGGTGATCGCCGTTCCCGCCGAGGACTGGGACGACGACCGCAGCTTCGACGCCGTGCTGCTGGACGCTCCCTGCACCGCGACCGGCACCTTCCGCCGCAATCCGGAAGTCCTGCGCGCCACCAAGCCGGCCGAGGTCGCCAAACTGGCCGACGTCCAGCACCGGCTGCTCGACGTCGCCGCCGAGCGGGTCAAGCCGGGCGGCCGGATGGTCTATTGCACCTGTTCCTTGGAGCGCGAGGAGGGCGAGACCCAGATCATCGCCTTCCTGCGCCGCAACCCGGGCTTCCGCACCGTCGCGGCCGATCCCGCCGCCCTGGGCGCTCCGCTAGAAGCCCTGACGCCCGAAGGCTGGCTGCGCATCCTGCCCTCCATGTGGGCCGAACACGGCGGCCTCGACGGCTTCTTCGCCGCCAAGCTGGAACGGGTTTCCTGAGCGGGAGCGGCTTGCTCCCGCCCGCAAGCCGTCCTATCCGAGGGGCCATGGCCGTTACCCCCCTGATCTGCCCGTCCATCCTCGCCAGCGATTTCGCGCGCCTGGGTGAAGAGGTCCGCGCGCTGGAAGCCGCGGGCGCCGACTGGATCCATGTCGATGTGATGGACGGCCATTTCGTGCCGAACATCACCCTCGGCCCGGACATCGTGAAGGCGATCCGGCCGCACACCAGCCTGCCGTTCGACGTCCACCTGATGGTCGCGCCGGTCGATCCGTGGCTGGAGGCCTATCGCGACGCCGGCGCCGACCTGCTGACCGTCCATCCCGAAAGCGGCCCGCACCTGCACCGCACCCTGGGCCGTATCCGCCAGCTGGGAGCCAAGGCCGGAGTGGTGTTCAATCCGGCCACCCCTCTGTCGATCCTGGAAGAAGTGGTCGATCTGGTGGACCTGGTGCTGATCATGTCGGTCAATCCCGGCTTCGGCGGACAGAAATTCATCGACAGTTCGCTGCGCAAGATCGCCGGCGCCCGCGCCATTCTGGACCGCGCCGGATCGGCGGCCCATCTGCAGGTGGACGGCGGCGTGACCTCGGCCAATGCGGCCGCCTGCGTCGCCGCCGGGGCCGACGCCCTGGTCGCCGGCTCCTTCGTGTTCAAGGGCGATTACGCGACCAATATCGCCGCCCTGAAGGCCGTGCCGGCGGCCGCGTGAGCCCGATCGGCCCCTTCAGCCCGCGCGGCCAGGACGCCACGCCCGACGTCGCCTCGGGCCAGATCCCCGGCTTGGCCGGCGCGCCGGTTCGCACGCCCATCCGCTCGGGCGCGACCGAGACCGGCCCCGGCCTGTGGCCGGCCATTGCTGGGCGCATCCTGACCCGTCAGCTGTGGATCGAATTGTACGGCCTGCCGGGCTACGGACTGACGCTCAGCCCGGCCCTCGGCGGAGGCAAGGTCACGGCCTTCGCAGCCACGCCGCGCGACTTCCGGCCGCACGACGCTGCGCCGGGCAAGAATCTTCTGGTCGGGCGTTTCATCCTGGCCGGCGCCTCGATGGAGGTCGAGGCCCCGGCCGATCCGTGGAACCGTCCCAGCCCGTCGCGACCCTTCGCGGTCGAACTGCACGCCTTCAACTGGCTGCCGGCTCTGATGGCCCAGGGCGAGCGCGGCGCCCGCGAGGCCCTGCGTCTGACCCTGGCCTGGACCGACGCCTTCGCCCGCTGGTCCCCCTTCGCCTGGGGGCCGGAGATCCTGCCGCGCCGGGTGATCAACCTGGCTTGCGCCGCCCGAAAGATGGGCGCGGTGGCGACCGAGGCCGAGCGGCTGAAACTGGCCGACACCGTGGCGCGCCAGACCCGCCAGCTGCTGCGTCCGCCCGGCGGTCTGGCGACCCGCGCCGAACGGCTGACGGCGGCGGCGATCGAACTCGACGACGAGGTCTATGACGAGCAGCGCAATTATCACGCCGTCCGCGACAAGTGGTCCGGGATCGAGATCACGCGCGCCGATG
>JBKBXN010000046.1:0-17301 GCA_046314055.1 Brevundimonas sp. | reverse complement strand
TTACCGCCCAGCAGGAGGCCAAAAAGGCCCTGCTCGCCAAATTCAAGCCGAAGGCCGCCGCCCCCGACCCCGAATTCGAACGCCTGGCCGAAAAGCGCGCCGCCGAGAAGGAAGCCCTGCGCCAGCAGCACGAGCTGGCCAAGGCTGAACAGCGCCGTGAAAAGGCCGAGAAGGATGCAGCCCGCATGGCTGCCGATCTCGAAGCCCAGGAAGCCGTAGAGGCCGAGAAGCGCGCCGACCGCAAGGCGCGCAAACAACTGACCAAGGAAGAGCAGAAGGCCAAGCGGGACGCTCGCTACGCCGCCCGCAAGGCGCGTCGCTAGTCCACTGGTCGTCTGACCGAAAGATTTGCGCGTCGCGAGTTTCGCGGCGCGCTTTTCTTTGGCTGCAGCCCAGCCGCGCCTGAAGCGAACCTATTCCGCCGGGAGGGCGGCCCGCCCGTCCACGATGCTGCGCAGTTGTTCGGTTGAATAGGGTTTGCGCAGGAAGGGCCAGGGCGTGCCGGCCAACGCCTGGTCCACGTCGTCGCCGACATAGCCCGAGGTCAGGGCGATACGCATCTCAGGCCAGTCCTGGGCCGCCTGACGCGCCAGGTCTATTCCGCTCATGCCGCCGGGCATGACGATGTCGGTCAGCATGATGTCGAACCGGGCGTTCCGCAGCGCCTCGAGCGCGTGTGGGCCGCTTTCCGCCAGTTGCACCTCCAGGCCGAAGCTTTCCAGAAGGTCCAGCGCCACGGCGGCGACGCTGGCGTCATCCTCGACCAGCAAAATGCGACCGCCCCGGGTGGAAGCCGGCTCGCCGGCGCTGCTTACGGCGGCGGGGGAGACGACATCTTCAGCGCGTAGCGGCGGAAGATAGAGACGGACTTCAGAGCCACGTCCCACCGTCGATGTGACGTGCACCCCGCCGCCCGATTGTCGGGCGAAGCCATAGACCTGGCTGAGACCCAGGCCGGTGCCCTTGCCGACCGGCTTTGTCGTGAAGAAGGGTTCGAAGACGCGGTCGATCACCTCGGCCGACATGCCCGATCCATTGTCCGACACCGTCACACAGACATAGTCGCCGGGCGCCAGTTCGGCGATCTGACCCTGTTCGGTCGTGCAACTCATGGTCTGGATCGTGATGCGAGCGCCCTTGCCGCCCGTGACATCGCCCAAGGCGTCGCGGGCGTTGACCACCAGATTGAGCAGGGCGGCTTCGAACTGGGCCGGGTCGACCTTCACCCGTGCGCCGCCGCGCTTCAGCTTGACCTTGAAATCGACGGCCTCGCCCACCGCGCGGCGCAGCAGGGGCTCGCCCTCGCGGATCAGCCCGTTCAGGTCTAGCGCCTCGGGACGCAGGGCCTGACGGCGCGAGAAGGCCAGCAGTTGGTGGGTCAGGCTCTCGCCGCGCCGCGCGGCGGCCAAGGCGGCCTCGCCCAACTTCTTCGTCTTGGCCGGATCGTTCGACCGCAGGATGATATCCAGCGCGCCAATGACCACCGTCAGCAGGTTGTTGAAGTCGTGAGCCACGCCGCCGGTCAGGCGGCCTACCGCCTCCATCCGCTGGGCATGCATCAGGTGGGCTTCGGCGGCCGCCTTTTCTTCGAGGGCCTCTGCGACGCGGACTTCGAGCAGTTCGTTGATATGTTTGAGGTCGTCCTCGGCGCGCTTGGCGTCCGTGACGTCCAGGCTTGCGCCGACATAGCCCTGGAAGCCGCCGGACGCGTCGAAACGGGGCACGCCCTCGGTGCGGATCCAGCGCAGGCCCAGGGTCGGGTGATTGACGCGGCTGAGCGCCTCGAACCGATCGCGGGCCTGGAAGGCGCGAAGGAAGGCGGCCTCGAACACCATCTCGTCGTCGGGATGGATCAGCCGGCGCCAGGCGTCGGCCAACTGCTTCTGGGACCGGATGCCGCAGAAGCGGCGATAGCGTTTGTTGGCGAAGACCATCCGCGAGGTGTCGTCGGTCATCCAGATCAGAGCCGGGGCGCTGTCGGCGACCGTGCGGAAGCGGACTTCGGACTCGGCCAGACGCGCCTGGGCTTCGCGCATGTCGGTGACGTCGAAGGCGACGCCGACGAAGCCGATCACCGTCTTTCCGTTCAGGCGCGGACGGGAGAAGGATTTCAGCCAGCGCCATTCGCCATCGTGTCGGCGATAGCGCGCCTCGAGCGAGAAGGGTTCGCCGGTGGCTTCGCCCGCTATGGATTCCGCGATGATGCGCTCCACATCGTCGGGATGGAGGGAGGCGCGCCAGTCGGCGGCCCGAGCGGTCTCGTAGTCCGAGCCGAAGTAGGCGACATAGGCCTGATTGACGAAGGCGCGTTGTCGATTCTGGTCCGTGACCCAGATCAGGACCGGCGCCGTGTCGGCCAGAAGACGGAAGCGGGTCTCGCTGTCGCGCAGAGCGGATTCGGCGGCGCGAGCGTCGGTGACGTCGATGTTGACGCCGATCATGCCCATGAAGTCACCGGCGGCGCTCAGACGGGGGCGGGCCTCGGTACGCAACACGCGCCATTCGCCGTCCTGACGACGATGGCGCCCTTCAACGACATAGCCCGTGTGGGCTTGGTTGGCCTGTTGAGAAACGGCAAGCAGTCGGTCGCGGTCGTCAGGGTGAAGAATGGCGTCGGCGTCGAAATCGCGCAGGTCCGCCAAATCGCCCCAGAACAGGCGCTGATCGCTGTTCAGGTGGATGACGTCGCCGTTGGCGTCGGTCATCCAGAGCATGACCGGCGCCAGTTCGCTGATGATGTGAAGCCGGTCTTCGGTTTCGTCCACGCGGGCGTTGGACAAGGACAAGGCCGACACCACCGCGTCCAGCCGCGCCAAGGTTCGGCGCAGGGACGCGCCCAGCCAGGCGCAGAACAGGCCGACGATAATGAAGTTCACCGTGGCGACGAGGCTGAGGCCTGGAGGGACGTCGGCGCCGGAACCGCTGCTGAGCAGGACGACGCCCCATCCGCCGATCAGGGCGGTGAAGACCGCCGTCGCGCCCGACAGGCGTCCTCCTGCCAGGGCGGCGAGGATCACGCCCGGCAAGAGGATCATGAAGCCGGTGATTTCGCCGTAGAAGGCCGCCCCGGCGGCGCGCAACAGCAAGGCGGCGCCGGCGCCGATCACGCCGATCAGGATACGTGTTCCGACAGAGCCGCACTTTAGGCGTGCAAGCGCCAGAAGGCTGCGATCAGCGTCCAGAAATCGCGTGAAGAACGCATTTGCGTTCATGCCGCCCCGCCCTTGTCGCGCTGATCTTGTGCAGCACTTGTTTATGCAACGCTTGTTCGTGATTCGCGTTCCTGACGGTCATGCTCGGACAGCGCTTGTCCGACGTAAAGACTAATCAACGGATGGAACGAATATGACCGCAACGATCGACACCGGACTGTCCCAGGCCGAGCGCGGCGATGTCGCCGAGCAGCTGACGCGCGTGCTGGCCGACGCCTATGCGGTCTATCTGAAGACGCACGGCTATCACTGGAACGTGCGGGGGCCGGAGTTCTTCGCCCTGCACAATCTGCTGGAGCAGCAGTACCGGGACCAGTGGGAGGCGCTGGACACCATCGCCGAGCGCATCCGGGCCCTGGGCGAGTTCGCCCCGCAGGGCTATGGCGTCTTCGCCAATCTGACGAGCATTCGCGACGGCGATCCGGAGAAGGAGGCGCCCGAGATGCTGCGCGAGCTGATGCGGGACCACGAGACCCTGATCGCCACCATGCGCGCCGCCCTGGATGTGGCGGACGGGGACGGCGACGACGTGACCGTCGATCTGCTGACCCAGAGACTGGGCGCGCATGAGAAGTTCGCCTGGATGCTGCGGTCCACGCTGGGTGGGCGATAACACGGGTCTTCCCGGCGCCCGAAAACGGCCCCGAAGTGTGGGCATGATTGTCTTGAAGCGAGGCTCCATCCGTTTGGGGCCTCGTCTTTTGTGGACCTGAATGACGCTGACGCACTGGAAGATGATCTGGACGGCGCTGAAGCGCTCGGCGGCGGCTCTGCCCGCCGCCGGCGCCGTGCTGGGCGTCGCCATGGCGGCGGGATCGACCGTCCGACCGGACGTGGATCGCACGGCCGAGGCCGTGGCGCGGGTGACGGGCGGAGATCTGAGCGCAGCGGGTCTGGACGCCGTGAAGGGGCGGTTGACGCCGTCTCAGCTGGCTCTGGCGCAACGCCATGACCCGGCCTTCCAGCAGGCGGTCTACAAGTCTGACGAGTCTCTGCTGGCGACCAGCGCTCTGCGTCCCGCACGACCCTTCGTGTTCAAGGGGAGTGCGGAGGATCGCCGGCGCGCGCTGCGCTGTCTGACCCAGGCGGTCTATTTCGAGGCCGCCCTGGAGCCGGACGCCGGTCAGGCGGCGGTCGCCCAGGTGGTGCTGAACCGGGTGCGTGACCCCAACTACGCCAAGACGGTGTGCGGCGTGGTGTTCGAGGGCGCCGAGCGGATCACCGGCTGTCAGTTCAGCTTCACCTGCGACGGGTCGCTGTCTCAGGCGCCGGTCGCCTGGGCCTGGGAGCGGGCGCGCAAGGTGGCGGAGAAGGCGCTGAACGGCGAAGTCGCCCAGCAGGTGGGAACGGCCACCCATTATCACGCGAACTATGTCGATCCCTGGTGGGCGCCGTCGGTGGCCAAGGTGAACCAGATCGGGGTGCACATCTTCTATCGCTGGAAGGGCGTCTACGGCGAAACCGCCGCCTTCCGCACCGCCTACAAGGGCCATGAGCCGGTGATCGATGAGGCGCGGTTCTCGCGCCCGCGCCCTGGCGTTCAACCCGGTCAGGCGACGGGCGGGGCGGATCCGGATGCGCCGCTTCCGGACGCCGCCGCGACGCCGATGAAGACTGTCGAGATCGATGGACAGCAGCGGGTCGTCGGCGTGGTCAGCCTGGGCGGCCGTCGCCTGCCGACGCACGACGAGGTGGCTGCGATCAACGCGCGGCTTCAAGCCCTTGAACGCGCGGCGCCCTCGACCCCCAGTGTCGTCGTGGCGCCCGAAGGCGTGGCGACGATGCCGGTGGAAGAAGTGGGGCGGCCCGCCAATTGATCAGGTCGTCGGCCCCTAGTGCAACGCTTCGCGGGGTTGAAGCATTAAGGACCGACTTGACCGACGGCCGAACGAGGACGCCTGATTGACCGTGCCCGATAGAGACAGTCCGGGGTGGGACGAGTCCGAACGTCTGGCGATCCTTCGGGACTATGGTGTTCTGGATACCGAAAGAGAGGCGGCCTTCGATGACGTGGTCGCCCTGGTCGCCCGCATCTGCGAAACCCCCATTGCGGTCGTCAATCTGATCGACGCCGACCGGCAGTGGTTCAAGGCCGAGACCGGACTGGGCGTGCGCGAGACGCCCTTGGCCACCTCCTTCTGCGCCCACGCCCTATTGCTGGAAGACGGCATGGTGGTGCCGGACGCCGCGCTGGACCCGCGCTTCATCGACAATCCGCTGGTGACCGGCGAGCCGGGTCTGCGCTTCTATGCCGGGCGGCTTCTGAAGACCCCGGAAGGCCTGCCGTTGGGCACGCTGTGCGTGCTGGACACCAAGCCCAGGCCGGAGGGCCTCAACGATCTGCAGGTCCTGGCGCTGGAGACCATGGCCCGTCAGGTCATGTCGCAGATGGAACTGCGCCGCGTGCTTCGTCTGCGGGACGAAAGCGAGGATACCGCTCGCCGCGCCCTGGGCGCCTCCAACTACGTCGGGGCCTGGGACTGGGACATAGCGGCCGACCGGGTGGTGGCGGACGAAAGGTTCGCCGCCCTGTTCGGCGTCAATCCCCTCGTGGCCCGAGCCGGCGTTCCCATCGGCGCCTTCCTGCCGTCGATCCATCCGGACGATCAGGCCCGGGTTGGGACGGAAATCGATGCGGCCATGGCGGGCGACGGCGTCTTCCAAAGCGAATACCGGGTGCGGAACGGCCAGGGCGACATGCGATGGATCGTTGCGCGAGGTCAGGTCGATTTCGACCAGGACGGCGTTCCGAGCCGTTTCCCCGGGGTGGTGGTGGACATCACCGACCGCAAACAGGCCGACGCCGAGCTGGAAGCGGTCGCCGCTCGGCTGAGGGAGAGCGAAGCGCAATTCCGCGTCCTGGCCGACGCTATGCCCCAGATGGTGTGGTCGACGCGGCCGGACGGGTTCCACGACTATTACAATGCGCGCGGGTACGAGTTCACCGGCGTGCCCGCTGGCTCAACCGACGGCGAGGGCTGGAACGACATGTTCCATCCCGACGATCAGACGCGCGCCCGGGAACGGTGGAGCCGGTCGCTGGAGACAGGCGAGCCTTATGAGATCGAATACCGGTTGAAACACCATTCGGGCGGGTATCGCTGGACGCTGGGGCGGGCGGTCGCGGTTCTGAATGACGAGGGCGAGGTCATTCGCTGGTTCGGCACCTGCACCGACATCGACGAATTGAAGCGGTTGGAACAGGGGCGGGAGCTGATCAGCCAGGAGCTGAGCCACCGGATCAAGAACATCTTCGCGGTGATCACGGCCCTGATCGCCCTGTCGGCGCGGCAGTATCCCGAGGCGAAGGCCTTCGCCGCCTCGCTGAGGACGCGGATTGCGGCTCTGGCGCGGGCCCATGAGTTTGTGCGGCCCCACACCGAGACGTCGAAACCGACGGTCGGGCCGACGACCCTGCACGCCTTCCTGTCGGACCTGTTCGGCGCCTATGCGGACGACGCGGGGGCGGCTCGGGTGGTCATAGCCGGGGACGATGCCGTGTTCGACGACCAGGCCGCCACATCGGTCGCCCTGCTGTTCCATGAGCTGGCGACCAACGCGGCCAAGTACGGGGCGCTGTCCAATGATCGAGGACGGGTCGAGTTGATGACGCGGGGAGAGGACGACCGGTTCGTGTTGACCTGGACCGAGACCGGGGGGCCGGTCGTGGGCGGAGCGCCGACCAAGACAGGGTTCGGGTCGTCGCTGGCCCTGCTGTCGGTGGAAGGCCAGTTGGGCGGCCGGCTGGTGAGTGAATGGCGGCCCGAAGGCCTCAAGATTGTGGTGGATTTGCCATCCACCGCGCTTTCCCGACGTCGAGCAGCGGAAAAAGCGATTTGATCAGGCCAAGCTTGAAACCCTTCGGACCCGTCTGCGTTCTGTCCGTTCCCGAACACAAGTTCAGACCCCTATGACCGCGCGTATCCTCATCATCGAAGACGAAGCCCTGGTCGCGATGGAGCTGCGTTTCGTGCTGGAAGATCTGGGCCACGAAGTCGTCGGGGTTGCGGCGACGGCGAAGTCGGCGCGGGACATGGCGCGCGAGACCGACGTCGATCTGGCGCTTGTCGATATCCATCTTTCGGACGGTCCCACCGGCATCGGTCTGGGCCGCGAGCTGGGGCAGGACATGGGCGTGACCGTCCTGTTTATGACCGCCAACCCCGGCATGGTGCGCGAAGGCGTGGCCGGCACCATCGGCGTCCTGTCGAAGCCGACCGACGAACGCGCCGTTCAGACGGCCATCGACTACGCCCTGCGACGCCGCCAGGGCGAACCGGTGCAATACGCGCCGCCCGGCCTGCAGCTGTTCGGCTGATCGACGGCTAGGGGCCTGTCACCAGGCCCCGATCTTCTCGGCTTCCTTGTGGCTGATCGGATGGTTGGCCTTGGCGTGGTCTTCCTCGGCGAGGAAGCGACTGGCCTCCAGCGCGGCCATACAGCCCATTCCCGCCGCCGTGACCGCCTGGCGATAGACGTCGTCGGTGACGTCGCCGGCGGCCCATACGCCCTCGATAGCGGTCTGGGCCGTACCCGGCTTGACCCGCAGATAGCCGCCCGAGTTGGTCTCGAGCTGCCCCTTGAACAGTTCCGACGACGGGGCGTGGCCAATGGCGATGAAGACGCCATCGGCCGGGATGTGCTGGGTCGCGCCGTCCTCGACGTTCTTCAGCCGGACGCCGGTGACGTTCTTGGCCATGCCATCGACCACGCCGACGATTTCCTCGATCGCCGAGTTCCAGATCACCTCGACCTTGGGATTGGCGAACAGGCGGTCCTGGAGGATCTTCTCGGCGCGGAACTCGTCGCGGCGGTGGACGACCGTGACCTTGGAGGCGAAGTTGGTCAGGAACAGCGCCTCCTCGACAGCGGTGTTGCCGCCGCCGACGACCACGACTTCCTTGCCGCGATAGAAGAAGCCGTCGCAGGTGGCGCAGGCGGAGACGCCGAAGCCCTGGTAGGCGGACTCTGACTCCAGCCCCAGCCATTTGGCCTGGGCGCCGGTGGAGATGATGACCGTCTCGGCCAGGATCTCGTCGCCGCCGTCCAGCTTCAGGCGGAACGGGCGTTGCGACAGGTCGGCGGAGACGACGATGTCGTGGATGACCTCAGTCCCGACGTGCAGGGCCTGGGCCTGCATCTGCTCCATCAGCCACGGACCCTGGATGGTCTCGGCGAAGCCGGGATAGTTCTCGACGTCGGTGGTGATGGTCAGCTGGCCGCCGGGCTGAAGGCCGGCGATGACGACGGGGTTCAGCGAGGCGCGGGCGGCGTAGATGGCGGCGGTCCAGCCGGCGGGGCCGGAACCGATGATGGCGACGCGTACGGTACGAGCTTGGGTCATGGCCCCTATTTAGGGGCTGATTCCCGTTTGCGCGATGTTAGTCTCGCTTGAGGCGTAGGGAGAGATGGGGATGAGCGACAACAAGGCGGCTTTCTTGCCAGTCGGCATAGGCGTGGGGATTGCGATCGGGGTGGCTTTGGGCGTGGCCATGGACAATCTGGCCCTCGGCATCGCTCTGGGCGTCGCCATCGGCGCTGGACTGGGCGCAGCCTCCAGCGCGAAAGCCAAATCCAAGAAGGGCGAGGGTTCGGACGGCGGCGGGCCGGTAATTTTCGACGGAGGGGACACGCATCACCACGGCCATGACGCGGGTTCCGACGGCGGTGGAGATGGCGGAGGCGGGGGCGACTGAATCCCGCTTCTGTCGTCATCCTCCGGCGAGCGTAGCGAGACCGGGGGACCCAGCGGCGCGCGTGAGCGCGAACCTGTCGCGGACTCAGCGCTTGGAACTGTGCGGTGGCCAGATCGCCTTCGGCGCCGCTGGGTCCCCCGGTCTGCGCCGCGAAGACGCGGCTTGCCGGAGGATGACGAAAGTGAGGGTGCGATTTACCGCGTCCCCATCGCCTCAAGCACCGCCCGCGCCGCCCGCTCGGTTTCAGCGAGGGGCGCATAAGTCCAGCCGTCCAGCGTTCCATCGAATGGGCGGGTGGCGCCGCGTTCGGCCAGGTCGTCGTGCAGCCGGGCGAACTTGTCGCCGGACTTAAGTGGAACCATGGGCAGGATGTGGACGGGCTTGCCCGTGGACGCGGCCTCGGCGGCCATGTTGGCGCTGTCCTCGGTGACCAGGATGTGGTCGGCGAAATGCAGGAAGCCGAACAGGGGGTTGTCGCCGGTCCCGTCCCAGATCCAGCCCGGCAGGTCGGACAGGCGCGCGGTCATGACGGCCTTGGCCGCCTCGGGCGTGCGGCGCGAGAAGGTCAGCATCAGCGAACCGCCTGCTGAGCGAACGACGTCGGCGATCTGGTCGGCCAGCTCCGCCGCATGGGCCTGGGTCAGGTCGAAGGCCTTGGACTTGCCCCCCACCAGCACGGCGACGCGCGGATGGGGCAGGGGGGCGATCCGGTCGGCGAAGGCCGGGGCGGCCTGGGCGATCCGGTCCGGCGTGATGCGGTGGGGCGAGCCGGTGATCTCGAAGACATTGTCGCCCGACAGGCCGTCATGAGCCGGGGCGACGATCATGTCGTAGCGGGGGTTGGCCCAGCGCGGATCCTGGGTCTGGACCACGAAGGTGCGGCCGCCGCTCCAGGCCTTGACGCGGGTGGAGAGGGGTAGGGTGGCTCTGCCGGTGGCGATCCACAGATCAGGCCAGGGGGCAGCCAGGGCGTCGGAGGTCGAGGCCAGCATCGACTGAGTCTTCAGCGCGGACGGCAGCCGATCAAACAGGCTTCGCCATTGAATGCGTTTGACGATGATCTCGGCCGGGGTCAGGCGTTGCACGGCCTCGGCCAGGCCCAGGGCCTGGTTCTCGATGCCGGCGCGGCCGTCGGAGACCACCCAGATGGAGATGGGACGCGCGGATGCGGTCCCCTCCATTCGGCTTATTTCCACTCGACCTTGAGGATCTCGTAGGCCTTGACCCCGCCGGGGGTGTTGACCTCGACCACGTCGCCGACCTCCTTGGAGATCATGGCGCGGGCGATGGGCGAGGCGATCGAGACCTTGCCCTTCTTCACGTCGGCCTCGTGTTCGCCGACGATCTGGTAGCGGGCCTCGTCCTCGGTGTCCTCGTCGACCACGGTGACCGTGGCGCCGAACTTGACCTGGCTGCCCGACAGTTTCGATACGTCGATCACCTGGGCGCGGCTGATCTTGTCCTCGATCTCGGCGATCTGACCTTCGATCCAGCCCTGACGCTCCTTGGCGGCATGGTATTCGGCGTTTTCCGACAGGTCGCCATGTTCGCGGGCCTCAGAGATGGCCGCGATGACGCTCGGCCTTTCGACCGACTTCAATTGCTTCAGTTGATCGTCGAGGACGCGATAGCCCTCGCCCGTCATCGGCACTTTTTCCATTGGTGTCGTGATTTTTCTGGTTCGCCCGGAGACTGGAAAGACGCGAAATAGGCACACAAAAGGCCGCGGGGCGGGCGCGGCCGGGCATCAATACTAGGGTTTCGCACTCGTAAATTCAAGGCCTGCCCCGCGTCGATGGCGGAAATCAGGCTCGGGCGGGTGGTTCAGCCTTGGAATCGCGGCGCATCACGCTCTTGATCAGGCTGTAGGCCAGCCAAGCGACGGCCGCGAGGCCCAACAGCATGAAAAGGCCGGACACGAGGGCGGCGCCGGCGGCCATGAAGGCCAGGACGAAGGCCACCGCCGCCGTCAGGCCTGCTACAATCTGGATTGTTCGAAATTTCATGAGGGATTAACGCCGCTAGACCCGGCGGGTTGCGTCCCCCTTGTCTTGTCGCGTCAGGCGTAGCTGTAGGCGCCGCCCCGTTCCAGCGCGCGGCGATAGGCCGGGCGGGCGTGTATCTTGTCCAGGAAGGCCTTCAGTCGGGGCTTGGCGGCCGGGTCGAAGGCGCGGTCGGCGCCGGCCTCGACCGGGAAGCTCATCATGATGTCGGCGGCCGTGAACTGGTCGCCCGCGAACCATTCAGACCGCCCCAGTTCGTCTTCCCAGAAGCCGACATGGGTGCGCAGCTGCGGATCGACGAAACCGGTCAGGGCCTTGGCGGCGATCCCCTTGACCAGGGGCTTGAGGAGACCGGGCGCGCGCTGCGGCAGCAGGGAGAAGACCAGCTTCAGCAGCAGGGGCGGCATGGCCGAGCCCTCGGCATAGTGGAGCCAGTAGGTGAAACGCCGCCCATCCTCTGTTCCAGCAGCGGGGCGAAGCCGGCCAGCGCCATAGGTTTCCAGCAGATATTCGACCACGGCGCCGGTCTCGGCGACCTTGACGGCGCCGTCCTCGATCACGGGCGACTTGCCCAGCGGGTGGATCGCCAACAGGGCGGGGGGCGCCAGGCGGCTGTTGGGATCTCGCTCGTACCGGACGACCTCATAGTCCAGGCCCAATTCCTCCAGCAGCCACAGAACACGCTGGGAGCGGCTGTCGTTCAGATGGTGGACTTTGATCATGGGTCGGCTCCGTTCGAACGGCGCAGACTATTCCGCGCCGCCGTCGGGGAAGTCCAGACCTATCGCGGGGTGCGGCCGCTCCAACGGGTGCGGGGTTCGGGACGCGCCTTGGGCGATGCGCCTTCGCGGCGGTTGCGCCAGACCTCATAGGCCAGGGTGGCGAGCGCCAGCTTGCCGGCGTGTCGTCCGGCGACGCGGCGACCGCCACGGGACAACAGCAGGCCGCCAAGCAGCGGGACGAGTTTGTGTAGACGGGACATGGAGGGCTCCTTCCCCGGCTCAACGCGCCGGCGGACGTCGCGTTTCGGCCTGCGACGACATGAACTTGAGGCGCAACCGCGAATTTCGACGCGCGTATCGACGAAAGCGGTGCTAGCCGTGCGTCATGAAAAGATCTCGCGTCGCCGCCTTCTTCACCTCCCTGAGCTTTTTCGTCATTGCGGCCCTGGCCGCCGGCGTCGTCGTCGGCGCCCTGGCCCAGGAAGCCGACGCCCCGTGGCTGACCGGCGCGCTGGGCGTGGTCGAGAGCCTGGGCCAAGTGTGGTTGAACGCACTGCGGATGACGGTCATTCCCCTGGTGTTCAGCCTCCTGGTGACCGGCATCGTCTCCATCGCCGACGCGGCGGCGACGGGGCGGATCGCGGTGCGGTCGTTGACGGTGTTCGGCCTGCTGCTGGTCGGGGCGACCGTCTATGCGATCCTGGCGGGCCTGGGGCTGCTGGCCCTGTGGCCCATCGATCCGGAGGCGGGGCGAGCCCTGCTGGCCGGGGTTCCGGCGGATTCGCTGGCGACGGTGGGCGAGGCGGCGCGGACGGACGGGCTGCGAGCCTTCCTGGCCAGTCTGGCGCCGGCCAATCTGATCAAGGCGGCGGCGGAGGACGGGGTGCTGGCCGTGGTGGTCTTCGCCCTGGCCTTCGGTTTCGCCGCGACCCGGATCAAGGCCGAGCTGCGCCGGCCCCTGGCGGGCTTCTTCGAAGCGGTGGCCGAGACCCTGGTGGTGATCGTGCACTGGGTGCTGCTGGCCGCGCCGTTCGGGGTGTTCGCCCTGGCCTTGGGCGTGGGCCTGAGAGCCGGGCTGGGCGTGGCGGGCACCCTGGCCCATTATGTCGCCATCGTCTGTCTCAGCCAGATCGGCCTGATCCTGATCATCTATGTCGTCGCGGTGGTCTGGGGGCGGATTTCGCTGGGCCGGTTCGCGCGCGCCGTGGCCCCGGCCCAGGTGGTGGCGGTCTCGACCCAGTCGTCGCTGGCCAGCCTGCCGGTGATGATCGAGCGGGCGCGCGACTGGCTGGGCGTGCCCCAGACCTCGGCGGGCCTGGTCCTGCCGCTGGCGGTGGCGGTGTTCCGCATCACCAGTCCGGTCGCCAATCTGGCGGTCTGTCTGTATGTCGCCCAGCTGAACGGGGTGGAGCTGAGCCTGGCCGCTCTGATCGCAGGCGGTTTGACCGCGATTGCGGTGTCCATCGCCTCGGTCGGCCTGCCGGGCCAGGTCAGCTTCTTCGCCAGCGTCGGCCCCATCTGCCTGGCCATGGGCCTGCCGCTGGGGGTGTTGCCGCTGTTGCTGGCGGTCGAGGTCATCCCCGACATCTTCCGCACCGTCGGCAATGTCACCGGCGATTTGGCGGCGACGCGGATCGTGGCGGGCGAGGACGGGGAAGAAGAGGCGGCCGAAGCCGCCTAGTTCGCCTCTAGTTCGTGCGGGGCATCAGGCCTTCCGCCGCGGCGACGGAGGCCTCGACGCCCAGGGTCACGGCCGGTTCGGGGGTGATCTTGAACAGGGGGGAGTGGTGGCCGGCGGCCTGGTCAAGCTCGGCCTCGGGCGTGCCGCCGACGCTGAAATAGACGCCCTTCACCCCGGTCTCGGGCTGGACGAAATAGGCGAAGTCCTCGGCCCCCATGCCGCCGCGCGGCGTGTCGCGCAGCACGTCCGGCCCGAAGGTCGAGGCGAAGATGTCGCGCACCCGCTGGGCGGTCTCGCGGTCGTTGATGGTCGCCGGCGTGGTCTCGGTCGCCGAACGGGTGACGACGGGCAGCCGGTCCTCGGGCACGTTCAGGGCCAGGGCGGTGTTGCGGGCGACCCGGTCGATCCCGTCCAGCAGGGTCGTGCGAACCTCGGGGCTGTCGGCGCGGACGGTCAGTTGCAGATCCACTTGTTCGGGAATGATGTTGTGCTTGATGCCGCCGTGGATCGATCCGACGGTGACCACCGCCCCCTCCAGCGGATTGACCTCGCGGCTGCGCAGGGTCTGGAGCGAGACCACGATCTGGGACGCGACCAGCACCGGATCGACGCCCAGGTGCGGATAGGCGCCGTGCGTGCCCACGCCGCGCACCGCGATGTCGACGCTGTCCGAACTGGACGAGGTGATGTCCAGCGGGGCCTCGATCTTGCCGGTCGGGGTGTCGGCCGAGACGTGGAAGGCCAGGGCGTAGTCCGGCTTGGGGAAGCGGGAATAGAGGCCGTCCTGCATCATGGCCCGGGCGCCGAAGATCCGCTCCTCCGCCGGCTGGCCGATCAGGACCAGGGTCCCGGACCAGTTGGCCTTGCGCGCCGCCATCTGGCGGGCCGTGCCGACCAGGGCGGTGATGTGCACATCATGGCCGCAGGCGTGCATGACGGGCTTTTCGACCCCGTCGGCGTCCAGCTGGCGCGCCGTCGAGGCGTTGGCC
Organism: Brevundimonas sp.; assembly: GCA_046314055.1. Lineage (GTDB taxonomy): Bacteria > Pseudomonadota > Alphaproteobacteria > Caulobacterales > Caulobacteraceae > Brevundimonas. Next base: position 2,998 of record JBKBXN010000046.1, on the reverse strand, counting down.
AGGCCCGAGCGCTCCTGCAGCGGCAGGCCGTCCATGTCGGCGCGGATCATGACGGTGGGACCGGCGCCGTTCTTCAGTACGGCGACCACGCCCGTGCCGCCGACGCCGGTCGTGACCTCATAGCCCAGGGCCGTCAGCTCGCGCGCCAGCCGCGCCGAGGTCTGGACCTCCTGCCCCGACAGTTCGGGATTGCGGTGGAACCAGTCGAACAGGGTCGCGAGATTGGCGTCATAATCCGCCTTCACCGCCGCCTTCAGACCTGCGTCCTGCGCCAGGGCGGGCGTCCCGGCCGCCAGGGCTAAAGCCATCGCCGCCGTCGTCCATATCGCGCGTTTCATGTTCGATCCCCCAAGTCCCTTCGCGACCTTAGACCGGGATCGCGGCGAGACAAGAGGGCGTCAGCCGGGCGCGATGATGAACTGGTCAGCCGCGACGATGGCGGTGACGGCGAGGGTGGAGACCAGATAGGTCATCAGGTTGGTCTTCCAGCCCAGACGCAAACGTCGGCTTGCGACGACCGTTAGGATCAACAGCGCGCCGACCATGATCAAGGGCAGGACATAGAGGCCCAGTCCCATGGCCAGACTGATCCGGGCCTCGTCGTTCGGGTTGATCAGGCTGATCACCGCCGCCATCAGCCGCATGAACAGGGCGAAGAACAGGACGCCATAGGCGGCCAGACTGTCGCGGGTCAGGACCAGGGCGAAGGCGATCAAGCCTCCGGCCAGGGTGACCAAGGGCCCGGCGGCCGCGATCAACAGGTCATGGTCGCGGGGTACGGCGCCGACCGGGGCGCTGCTGTTCAGGGTGACCGTCATCTCGTGCCCCAGGGCGACGCCGGCCAGCCAGTGCGCCCCTTCGTGAAGGACGAAGGTTGCGACGGCGATCAACAGCAGGAGGACGTAAAAGCCCGGTCCAACCTTGCGCGGCTCAGCCATATCGAAAGTCCCCCTAATCGATATCGACAGGAAGGGGATCATGGGGACGCCGGGGGCGTCCAGTTAAGCTTTGCTCATGATCCGACGAGGAGGCGGCTGATGCGCTCCGCCGCAGTGGCGGCGCCGTCCTGGGCGCGGACCTGAGGGCCGACCGCCTCGGCGCGGGCCGAAATCAGCGGATCCTCCGCCAGCGTGCGAAGGGCCGCAGCGACCGTTTTAGACCGGTATCGATGTCGCGCCAGCGACCGGCCGCAACCCAGCCGAACCACGCGGGCGGCGTTGTCGTACTGGTCGCCCAGGTGAGGCACGACCAATTGCGGGCGGCCGCTGCGCAAGGCCTGATGGACGGTGCCGATCCCGCCCTGGTGCACGACCGTAGCCGCGCGCGGGAACAGCAAGGAGAAGGGGGCGTAGCCGGCGACGTGAATGTTCGGATCGTCGGCGGCCAGGCTGTGGTCGCCGTCAGGACCCACCAGCAGGACGGCGCGGACGCCCAACCGGCGGGCGGCCTTGAGGCTCTCGAGATAGAAGTCGCCGGGGATATTCACCGCCGCGCTGCCGAGGGTGAAGACCAGCGGCGGAGGCCCGGCCTTCAAGAAGGCCTCGAGTTCGGGAGCAAGGGCGGAGGGCGCGCCCGTCTCGCTGTCATAGGCGGCGTAGCCGACGACGTCGAAGTTGGGAGCGGCGTCGGCTTGGCGGGGGCTCAGCAGGGGCGAGTAGAGGCCCAGATACAGGTCCGCCGAACGGCCTGCGTCGAAGACGATGTTGTCCTTGGTCTGCGGCAAACCCAGCGAGGCGCGGATGGCGTTCATCGGCGCGGTCCAGCGGGCCGTGCTCATCCGACCCAACGCCCTGGTGAGATCATTCAGCCAGAGTTGAGGCCCGCTGGTCGCCGGTTTCAGCCAAGGCGCGGCGGGGAGGAGGGGCGGGTCGTAACGCGAGAAGACCATGGTCGGCTGGAGCGACACGGCCACATAGGGAATGCGCCAGTGCTCGGCCGCAAACTGCGCCCCGATGGCGAGGGTGGAGCCCACGACGGCGGCGGCGCCTTCTGTGACGGCGGTCAGCTGTCGCGCGGCGTCTTCAGCCCGGGGCAGCAGGATGGCGCCGAACAGGAAGCGATCAGACTTGGCGATGGCGGCGGTCAGGGCCGGCAGGTCCATGCCGGTGTCGCGCGTCAGGTCGGCGATGCTGGGGCCGACCTGATGAAAGGTCAGACCCGCAGCCTCGATCTTGTCGCGATAATCGACCGCCGTGGCGATCCCGACGTCATGGCCGAGCGATTGCAGGGTCCGGCCCAGCGCGATGAAGGGATGCAGATCACCGAGGGAGCCGCCGGTCGCCAGAACAATGCGACCGGCGGCTTTCATCACGCGTAGTCCTGGATCGGTCGGACATCCAGGTCGCCGGCCTTGATGGCGCCGATGGCCTGGGCCGCCGCCAGGGCGCCGGCGGTGGTGGTGTAGTAGGGGATCTTCATCATCAGGGCGGTGCGACGCAGGGAGAAGCTGTCCTGCAGCGACTGTTTGCCCGAGGTGGTGTTGAAGACCAGGTGGACCTCGCCGTTTTTCATGGCGTCGACGATGTGCGGGCGGCCTTCCAGCACCTTCTTGACCAGGCCGACCTCGATACCCTGGGTCGCCAGGTAGTCGCGGGTGCCGCTGGTGGCGATGATGGAGAAGCCTTCGGACAGCAGGGTCTTCACCGCATCGACGATGAAGGGCTTGTCGTCCTCCTTGACCGAGACGAAGGCGCAGCCCGAGGTGGGCAGGGTGGTGCCGCCGCCGATCTGGGACTTGGCGAAGGCGCGGGCGAAGGCGGGGGCCATGTCGGCCTCGCCGTCACGCTTCCAGTCCAGGCCCATGACCTCGCCGGTCGAACGCATTTCCGGGCCCAGGATGGTGTCGACCCCGGCGAAGCGGGCGAAGGGGAAGACCGCTTCCTTGACCGCGATATGGTCATAGGGCTTGTCGGTCAGGCCGAAGGATTTCAGCGGCACGCCGGCCATGACCTTGGCGGCGATGGAGGCGATCGGCTGGCCGATGGTCTTGGCCACGAAG